>CAZPBD010000012.1:0-1064 GCA_964584655.1 uncultured Pseudobdellovibrionaceae bacterium
TTGGACCGCACAAAATGGGGTCTTAAGTATGGATCAGGCAAATTCTTTAAGAACCTAGGTGATAAGTTGATCAATGACGAATTTGAACTGACTTTGAACTTAGTCGCTAAGAAGTAATTTTTTAGTTTTTTGAAATACTGAAGGTGTGGCTTTAACGGGTCACACCTTTTTTTATGCCAATTTCTTCTCTAACAAAATCGCCTGCTCTTCAGATCCCAAACTTTTTCGAACACCGATAATTTCAAAGCCTGAACGAATGTTCAAAATCAGCATTTCTTTAAAAGAATTTTTCGTTTGAGTGGTGATCCAAAGGTAGCCTTTTTCACGTACCAGCTTGTGTTGCTGCTCCATCATGGCTTTTGCGATTCCAAGATTGCGAAATTTTGGCTTTACACCACCGACCCAGCTGTAAAATTTCGTTGGAGATTGCTCATAGCCAATTTTATATCCACAAGGCTCGTCACCTAAATAAGCAATCTGCGCTAAAATTCCGAATTTTGATCTGAGCTCAAGTTGATACTCTTCAACAGTCATTGAAGTTTTAAAAACTTGAGACTCTAAATGGCTGATCAATTCAAGATCTTCAGTTGCAAACGCGGATAGTGTTTTAATTTTTAACTCATTCATAAGCTAAAGATCTCAAAGCCATTTATCTTTTCATCATAAATCCAGACCTGACTGATCTGATTTTTTGAGCTTCCGACCGAGCTGATAAAATCCGCTTTGCTTTTCCAAGGTTTTGAAAGCAAGTCAGGCTTTTTTCCTTGAAAAACAAACTGGCACTTTTTTGAGGTGATAGTATTGCTGTTCTGAATCAGCACGTAAGTGCGCCATTTTTTAAAAAAACCAGACGAATTGAGGACCATGGATTTTGATCCTCGAGAGATTTCAATCTCTACGACATCCGCATTGAGCTTGCTGTTTAAAAACGCTGAAATTGTTTTCAGGGCCTGAGCCACATTGGCAGCCTCAGTCACAGTCTTTTGAACTTGTGCCAAAGCCAGGTCTACTTCTTTTAGGTTAATCACCATTCCCGAAAGTTTCGAGACTTCCCCGCTGATTTT
>CAZPBD010000012.1:1164-44821 GCA_964584655.1 uncultured Pseudobdellovibrionaceae bacterium
CCGAAAAATCCCAAATCCCCTTTGTTGGCTTTGGATCCTGGATCTTCACTATTTTTTTCTGCTAGAGTTCCAAAGTCAGCTTTTGGAAGTTGAGCCTTTAAAGCTTGAATCTTAATCAGTGCTGATTTTTCACTGACCGCATCACCCGGAATCGCTTTAATCAGAATGTGCTGAGCCCGTACTTGCTCGGCCTGATCGAATTGATTTTTTCTGGCTTTGAATTCATCTTCAACTCGCTTTTGAAATGCAGAATCTTGAAGAGCTTTCGTCACCTCTGCAGCAGAAGGCTTGATTTGGGTTTCCATGAGCTTTGGATCTAAGACCAGGTAGGAAAGTGTCACAGAGGTTTCTTTGAGCTTTTTTTGCTTTTCGATTTCCAGTTGGTTGGGTGAGCTTCCCCATTCGAAGGCCTGACGACTTCTTTGATTTTCGATATCCTTGCGGATCAAAGATTCAAAGTCTGCAGGTGAGAATCCGTTTTGTTCTAGAAATCGGTAGTACATGTCCCGCTGAAAAACGCCATTGGTTTGAAAGATCGTATAATCCTTAACGATAAAATTGACGACTTCCTGATCAGTGGCAGAAAGACCTTCCTTTTCGGCAGCCTGGGAAACCAATTCTGTGTTGATTAAACTTTGCACAGCTTCTTGAATCAGATTCTGACGCTGAGAGCTAAAGTCCATGGAGTTCCCGAAAATACGTTGGTACATCTGCTCGACTCGTCTTTGCTCACGTTTTAAATCCATCACTGTTACGATATGATGATTGACGATGGCCACATGACCTTCGCTGGCATTTTGAGTCGCAAACCCGTAAAAAATGAAAACCATAACGATGGCTCCGAAGAGTATGGAGGCCACGATTTTCTTAAAAGAAAACTTTCGATCCGATACGGCTTTTTTCATTTGATCTGCAAAATTGTCACTCATGGAAATCTCCTGTTGAAACATTCATTTTTTTTCTCGAGCTCATGACACGACAATCAGTCTGTAATTTCAAGAGAAAAAGTTGAATTCCGTCTGCAATTTGCTAGCGTATTGATATTGGCAGGCTCTCAAATGTATTTCGAGGTGAGAATTGAATTTTTTGAATTTAAATTGGCGCAAAGTGGCTTTGGTAATTCTCGCAGGCCTGTTGCCATTGCTTTCCATCAACATGGAGCAAAAAGGAAAAGAAACTGATTGGATTAAGCAGCCGTTTCAGCTTCTGTCTGGTTTTGCCGAAGACTTCTTTTTTGGCTTTACCCACGGAGTCAGATCCACAACTGCTTTTTATATTCACCTACTCAATATCAAAAAAGAAAATGAAGAGCTCAGAGACTTGAATGGTCGACTCAAAACCGAAATCACTTTGTTCCGAGAACTTGAAATCGAGAACGGCAGGCTCAGGGATCTTTTGCAATTTAAGCAAAAGTCCAAAATGGAAATGGTCGCAGCTCGCGTTGTCGGCCGGGATTTGGTTCCTGACTACAACACTTTGACGATCAATAAAGGCTCAGAGCAAGGATTAAAAAAAGGCCAAGCCGTTATTACCCTAAAAGGTGCTCTCGGAACGATTTTAGATGTGGACACCAATCGCGCACACGTGATGCTGATCACAGATCGATATTCAGTGGTTGATGGACTCGTCGAAAGAACTCGCGCGCAAGGATACGTCGAAGGAAACGGGGGATCCTCAAGCTCTCTGAAGTACACAGACCGAACTTCTGAACTTTTAAAAGGTGATCGCATTGTGACCGGTGGTCTCGACAATGTTTTTCCAAAGGGATTTCCATTGGCAGTGATTGAAAAAGTAGAGAACAAAGCCTACAGCGTGGCACTCAAGATTGAATTGAAACCCATCGTCGAGCCCTTTGAGGTCGAAGAAGTTTTTGTTGTGGTCAATTCCCAAGGCGAAGATTTTACTCCCGCCCCTGTCACTACAACTTTGCCAACTGAAAAATCGGAGACCCCTTAAATGTTTATAGGTCGCAAACTTATTTATGTTTTTGGATTGATCCTTTTCATCGTTCTTCTCTCTGCTTTTCAGACGGTGTTTTGGTATCAGGTGCTGGGGCTGCTCGCACCGCCCCTTCTTTGGCTATGTGTGATTAATTATGTAATCCTTGCCAGACGCGAGCCTCAATCCCTGTTGCTCGTCTACATATTAGGCATTGCTGCTAGCTCTTTAAGCTCAGTGGGTGTGGGTGTCTTTTTAACGGTTTTGTTTTTTTATTACTGGATCGTGATTTTATTCAAAGACAACTTTTACATCGAGAGCTTGAGTTATTTTATTTTGCTGAACCTCGGCGGAGCCACATTGTTTCACTTGTTGTTTTTTATTACCTCTCGACTCACCGAAACCAATCCAACACAAATCTTGTTTTTCGATCGCATGACTCAAATTTTACTCACTCCTTTATTCTCGATTCCCCTTTATTGGATGCTCAAAAAATGGGAACGAATCACAAAGGCTCCTGAAATTTACATGGATACGGCACGATATGAATTTGAATGAATACGTCAGTAATCCTGATGAAGCCAAAGAGTTTTGGGACAGATATCGTCTGTTTTATTTTCTTCTTTTTATTACCCTCAGTACTTTTTCAGTCAGACTTTGGTATTTGCAAATCTTCAACGGAGCTGAGCTTCGAGATTTCTCGGATAAAAATAGATTAAAAGAAGTCAAAATTGTAGCTCCCCGTGGATTGATGTTGGATCGAAACGGCGAAATTTTAGTACAAAATCTTCTTGGCTTTGAAGCTGTGATTTTGCCTCAGTACATCGAAAATCTTTCAGATCTGAGTAAAAAAATTGGTCCCATCATTGGGCTTGAGCCTCAGCGAGTGGAAGATCGTATTAAACAAAGAAGAAAATTGAATGGTCCGTTTGCAGCCGTGAAATTAAAAGAGGGTCTCACCCGAGAAGAAGTGATTCGCCTCAAAAAATTAAGGCTTGAAGTTTCAGGTTTAGAAATTCGCGAAACCATATTAAGAAATTATCCCCTACAAGAAAACGGCGCTCAGCTTTTTGGCTACGTCAGTGAGATTTCAAAAAAACAACTTCCGAAGCTGAACAAAGATTTCGAAGGAAAGATTCGACTCGAACAAGGGGATGTCATCGGAAAAAGTGGTCTGGAAGAATCCCTCGAGCTCACCATTCGGGGTCGCGATGGCGTCAGACTTGTGCAAGTGGATGCCCACGGCCGAGAAACCATCAGCTCCACATCACCGAATCTTTATTCTGAATCATTAAAAGACCAAGAACCCATCAGTGGTCAGCATGCTGTTCTGACATTAGACCGAACTATCCAGGAAGCGGCTTGGAAGTCCATGCTCACCCATCAAAGAATTGGTGGAATTATCGCCATGAAAACAAATGGTGAAGTTTTGGCTTGGGTCAGCGGACCTTCTTTCAATCCCAATGAATTATCCACAAGCATCAGTGCTGACACTTGGTCAAAACTGATCAAAGATACTTTTAAACCTTTGCGAAACAAAGTGATTCAAGATCATGCTTCTCCTGGATCCACGTTCAAGCCCCTGATTGCTGTGGCAGCCCTTCAAGAAGGTGAAATCACAGAAAACACGATCGTGAACGCACCGGGTGTTTTTTATTTTGGTCGAAGACCCTACCACGATCACAACAAAGGTGGTCACGGTAACATCAACGTTTATGATGCCATCGAAAAAAGTTCGAACGTTTTTTTCTACAAAATGGGAATCGCACTCGGCGTGGACAAAATGTACAACTACATGTCCTCCCTTGGCATTGGCGTTAGAACTGGCATCGAATTGAAACTTGAAGTCCAAGGTCTTATGCCGAGCTCCAAATGGAAAAAAGACAATATCGGCGAAGAGTGGCAACCTGGAGAAAATCTTTCAACAGCCATCGGTCAGGGGTTTGTTGCCTCCTCTTTAATTCAATTAGCAGTGGCTTACAATTCTTTGGCAACTGAAGGCCTGGTCGTAAAGCCTTATGTTGTTCAAAAAATTGTCGACATGGATGGCAAAACCATCAAAGAAAATTTTCCTCAAGTGCTTCGGAACCTACAGGAAAAGCAACCCAATGGTGTGCAAATTTCTAAAAAGAATTTCCAGATCGTCAAAGAGGGAATGAAGCGTGTGGCAAATGGAAGTCATGGAACGGCTCGTTTCTGGAAAATTCCTGGTGTTCCTTTCGCAGGAAAAACAGGAACAGCTCAGGTGATGAGTTTTTCCGCGGATCAAATTTACTCCAGCTGTACCTCTCGCCCCATTCAACAACGACATCACGGTTGGTTCATAGGTTATGCCCCAGCGGATAATCCTGAAATCACTGTGGCAGTCCTTGCCGAGCACTCTTGCCATGGCAACACAGGTGCAGTTCCCCTGTTCCGTGATGTGGTTCAAGCTTATTTTGAAAAGTATCATCCTTCAGTTATTGAAGAGGGCAAGAAGCTAGCGAAAGTGAAATTGCCAAAAGTTGAAAAACCCACTGCCGCCGAGGGAGAATAGTTCATGGATATTTCACTAGCCAGTGGAGAGAAAAGTTTTACGCAAAAGGTGGACTGGGTTCTTGTTATCCTCATTCTAGGGCTTCATATTTTAGGTTTGATCAATCTCTACAGCGCGACCCATGGACCCTTAGATAAGAACGTGGCTGGACTTTTTATTAATCAAATAATTTGGCTCAGTGTGGGCTGGACCGTTTTCTTTGCCATGACAGTCATGGATTACGGGATATTTAGTCGACTGGCCTATGTTATTTATTTTCTCAATTTATTGGCACTTTTGTACGTGACCTTGTTTGGTAAAGTGGCGCTGGGTGCGCAACGTTGGATTGATTTTGGATCTTTTCAGTATCAGCCTTCAGAGACTATGAAACTCGCAATGGCAATAGTACTTGCGCGAGGTCTTTCCCAGTACTCAACCCATGGTCGTGGCCTGGGCTTCCGAGAACTGGCTTGGCCTTTGTTTTTGCTTCTGTTGCCATTTGGTTTGGTTGTTGAGCAACCCGATCTTGGGACTGCTATGATGATCACGGCCGTCTCCGTCTCGATGATTATTTTTTGTAAAGTCAAAAGATCGATCATTGTGGGAGCTTTCGCAGTGATGGCGATCACTCTCCCACTGGCTTGGAAGTATGGCCTTCATGATTACCAAAGAAACCGAGTCCTGACATTCTTATCGCCCAATAACGATCCTCGAGGTACAGGCTACAACAGCATTCAATCTCGCATCGCTGTTGGCAGCGGTCAGTTTTTTGGCAAAGGTTATCGCAATGGAACTCAATCCCAGCTTGAATTTTTACCAGAACGTCACACGGATTTTATTTTCAGCGTGCTCAGTGAAGAGTGGGGATTTGTCGGCAGTCTTTTTACTTTAGGAATTTTTGCCTGGCTGTTCTACACCCTCGTCAGGATCGCATCAGGTGCGCGAGATAAATTCGGCGCACTGATTTGTGTTGGCGTTCTTTGTTACGTGTTCTGGCATATGTTTGTAAACATCGGAATGGTGATCGGACTTCTTCCGATCGTGGGTATTCCGCTGCCTCTGGTGTCCTACGGTGGATCTAGCATGTTGACCACGATGACTGGCCTAGGACTGGCTTCCAGCGTGGCTTACAGACGATACATATTTTAACTAATTCTTTGGAAACGCGATCACACTACAGAAATAGTTATTTTTAAAATACTTCCATAATAGAGTTGGCCCGTGAGGTATCGATAGAACTTCTTGCTCATCAATATTCAAACCCTTCAATTTCAAACAATTGATATTGAGGTCAGATGTTTTTAAAACAGCTTGAGTTCCCTCGTCGGTCTCTTTTATTTCAACAAACGGTGATTTTGATTTTTCTAAAAGTTTGAAAATTTTTGCGTAAGATTTTACAAATTTATTCTCTTGTCTAAAGTACCAACCCGAAATGGGGGCAATCAAAGCTTGACCATTCATCGAACCGAATTTTTCGAGCAAGGGTGTACGATCGATACGGCTTTCAATGCCACGAATCCCGTAAACGTTCTTATCATGACTTGGCTCACAGCTCTTGTTTTGGCAGGTTCGTTCCGTGTATTGGCTTTTGTAGGCTTCGATATCCATCGCACAACTGTTTGAACTTTCACACTTCAACGATCTCACGAACAGTTCGCTCGTGATTTGCTTCCCATCCAGAACTTCACTCAGCGCTTTTGCTTCTTGGCCACTGATTTTCAGTTTGTAAAATTCTTGATTTTTTTGAGGAATCACTTCGACCTCAGCAAAGCCGAACGAAGATACTAGTAATGACAAGAGAACGAGCTGTTTTTTCATAGAAAACTCCATGGTAAAGCGATGCTTTGATACTCAAATATGAGGTGTGCAAGATGGGGTGCTATCTTAAAGGCCCTCCAGATTGATCTCACTTGATGAAACATTGAACGAGTGTCCAATTTTGGGACTGTCTCATTCTGAGATGTATTTCAAAACTGTCGAATTTCTAGCGGCACTGTCTGCTAATCACTCAACACCCTAAAGGGCTTCGTTTTTAGCTCCCATATAATCGCGTCAAATTTTGAGAATCCAAGTACTTCCAAAGACTTAGCCCGTGGCATAGGGGCTGCATTAAGAGTCTGTAACGTTGGGAGTTTCAAATGGGTACAAAACAAGTTCAGATCTTAAGTTCGGCAAGTCTGACAATACTGATGGTGTTGTTTCAAAATTTTCAGTTTATGCCAGAAGATCTCATGGGCCTAACGCCTGTAGATAACACACAGAGATCAGAGCATGCAAAAGAGCTATTGGGTAAGAAGTATAAAAAGAGCCCCGCCGCTCAAACAGATCTTCTATCGAATCTTCACTTTAAGCTTTACCAAGAAGTTCGAAAGCAACTTCCCGCAAAGCACCGTCCCCATGCCTTTCGAATCACACGAGCCATCCTCAATGAAAGTTCAAAATACAATTTTGATCCCATCTTTGTGGCTGCCATTATCAAGACCGAATCCTCTTACAACCCTCTCGCTATTGGTGGCGTTGGTGAAATCGGATTGATGCAAATCAGACCTGAAACAGCAAAATGGATGGCTGCAAAAATGAAGATCTCATTTGTGAATCAGAATGATCTGAAGGACCCAGTTAAAAACATTCAGATCGGTGTGGCGTACATGGATTATCTTCGAGAAAAGTTTCCAGCCAAGTCTTACCGTTACATTGCGGCCTACAACATGGGTCCGAAAAATGTTCGAAGACTGCTGGCTCAGGACAAAAAGCCTAAGGAATATCCCGACCGAATTTATAACAATTATAATGAAACTTATAAGCGAATTGTGAATGAGACTGTCATTAAAACAGACCAGGTCATCACAAAATTATCTTCGACTAACTCAAATGTTTATTAAGAAAATCGACGATCGTATCTTTCGGGTGGTTGCCAACCAACTGCCCGACTTCTTGACCGCCTTTAAATAAAATCATCGCGGGAATTCCACGGATTCCATATTTTTGAGGCGTCGCATGATTTTCATCCACATTGATTTTTACAACTTGGATTTTTTCACCCATCTCGTTTGCGATTTCTTCTAATTTTGGTCCAAGAGCTCGGCAAGGCCCACACCATTCAGCCCAGAAATCAACAAGAACTGGTTTAGAAGAATTCAAAACATTTGTTTCAAAAGATTGATCAGTGACCGGTTGAGTAGCTGAACCCATAAAATGACCTCCGCAAAGCAACAATGTAGATCAAGTCCCTCTTTTGAACAAAGCCTTCACAAATTCTCGACGCAAATCGTCCTGATTTCTGAGACTTTCCTTCGAAATTGGATCAACTAAGTCACGCAGACGGGCTTTTGCCTCTTTTTTTGACAAGGTGGCTTCCCCTAGAGGGGGTTGATTTTTCAGAATGCTGGCATAAACCTGAGCTCTTTTCGAATCTTTAATCTCGGGCTTCTCGAAGGGCCCTGGTTTTCCAACAAGTAAGTTTTCGAGTTCTTGAAATAAGGGATCTTGAATCGGAACCATGGCGTTTGGCGTAAGTCCTGTTCCAGAAACTTGATTGAGCTCTTGCCCATCGGGACCCGTGCCGCCACTGACAAACACATTGTCACTTTCTGAACTCAAATTTCCAGAGCCGTCTTGAGATCTCTGAAAATCTTTTGAAGTTGGATCCGAGCTCGAAATTTTCGCAAGCTTCTCTAAAAGCTGGGGGGCATCCAAACCTGCCAATTGAGAAATCGTTTGAATCAATCGACTGATCTCAACAGGATGCTCAAGCCCTGAGTCCATTCTCATTTTCAAGATATCTGCTGGTTGTGGTTTCGCATCGGAATAAAAAATCAAGATGGCTTGCCCGTCCCATCTCAAAGATTCACGAAGTCTTTTACCAACTCCACTGGAGCTGAGCTTTGCCGTTTTACCCTGACCAATTACAATATGTGGATTAAACGCCAGTAGCTGTTCTGCAAGCGAAAATTCACTGGTAATCCCAAGCACGTCAAAACCTACTTTTTTAAGTGAGGACTCGACAGATGTGAGTTCTTGAAAATTATCGTAGACCAGCAGAATACGGAGCATACGATCATTGTCGGGGAGGATGAAAAAGAGGTCAACGAGAGCCTTAAATCAGGTTAAACTTTGAAGAATAAATGCGAAATATACGAATCCAACTAGCCCTTTTTCTAGAAATGCTCCCCAGCTTCTTTTTGGGATTGAGCGTTTTTTTGCTGATCATCTTGATGTTTCAAATTTTGAGACTCACAGAGTTTGCTCTGATCCACGGCGTGAACGTTTCCACATTGTCAGAAATTATTTTGTATATCTGTATTTCACTTCTTCCTGCCCTTCTCCCCATGAGTCTTTTGTTTTCTATTTTGTGGACCTACAACAGAGTCAGTGCAGACTCTGAAATTTTAGCCCTTCGAGCCTGCGGACTTTCCATGTGGCCGATTATGAATCCAGCACTCATTCTCAGCCTCAGTGTCGGAATTTTTTCTGCGCAAACCTCTTTTGAGCTCGCTCCTTGGGGCAATCGTCAGTTCGAAGTTTTATTTAGTAATTTAAAACAAACCAAAGCGGCAGCGACAATCAAGGAAGGCACTTTTTCGGAAGGACTTTTTGATCTTGTTGTTTATGCCAATCGCATTGATTCCAACTCGGATCGCATGCAAGACGTTTTCATTTACGATGAGCGGGATCCTGATCAACCCCTCACCATCATTGCAAAATCTGGGTTGCTACAAAAAGATGATAAGCTTCCCGGTCACCGGGCACAGCTCACTTTGGAAAATGGCTCGATCCATCGTAAAGCCGAAACCCACACAAAAATTAATTTTGAAACATTTGATGTTCATCTCAATGATCCTCTCGAAGTCAGAGAGCGAGAAAAATCCGCCCCCTCTTGGACTTTTTCAGATATCAGAACCAAGCTTGATGAGCCTTTGCCGACAAAGGAAATGGCAAAAGTCAAAATTGAGTGGCACAAAAGAATTGCAACTGCGGTGCTGTGTTTGATTTTCGGAATTCTTGGCGTAGGCCTTGGGGTTCAAACAAATAAAAGAACTGCCAAATCATCTGGATTTGTTCTGTGTCTGATTGTGATTGTCACTTATTGGATTTTCTATATCTCGGCTGAAAGCTTAGCACGAGGCGGTCAACTGCCAGCAGGTCTTGCCATCTGGAGCCCTAACTTCATATTCGGTTCTTATGCGATTTATTCTTTAAAGAAGATTTGGAACTAAAACAGAGCGATGTCGTAGCATCCCTACCACAACGGTCATCCATGACCACATCGCCCCTCCCTGATTAAGATGATACGCAGGAATGTTTCAGTTCTACAAATCTTTTTTTCATTGATTTTCATTTTTTTTGATTTTAGTGATTAAAAATCAGGCGATACTACCGGTAGTTCGTCAGTTGTCAGAGATAATCTACTGCAAGAATTCAATTCATTAAACTATTTTAGATTCTTACAATTTGATTCTCAAGGTCATGGGAATTGCGAACAAGTGTGGCACCGTAAGTGGCGAGATCCAAAGAACCTTCAAATCCATTTTGCAAAGGATGGGCAGGAACAAAAAGAAGATCACGATTTTCCATCAAAGCGTGATGGGCCGTTATCAGTGTCCCGCTTTTTTGTTTAGCTTCGACGATTAAAGTCACGGGTGTCAGGGCGGCGATGATTCGATTTCGGTAGGCAAAATTTTGTTTTGCTATTCGGCTCGAGTGTTTCATTTCACTCATAAACAAAACTCCCTGATCCAGCCATTTTTGAGTTTCCATCCAGTCCTTTGGATATTTGTAAGACAGTCCCGTCGGTAGAACCACACAGGTTGGTTTTTTTAAAAACAGAGCCATTTGGTGAGCCATCTGATCAACACCCCGAGCTCCCCCACTGACGACTAATACATCGTTGTTTTTTATGAATTGATAAAGTTCTTGTCGCATCCAAGCTTTACTCAATTCGTGAGGCTCCCGTGAACCCACGATACTGATTCCCATTTTGTTATTCAAATGTTGGATCGGGCCCTGATAGCTCATGGCCAAAGGAGGATCTGAAATTTGTGCTAGCCACTTCGGGTAGTGATCATCCCCCAAAAAACAATATTGGAAAACTTGTTCACCCCTAGAAGACTCCTCCACCTTCAGAAGCTCAGTGGATTGATCTAGAATTTTTTCCCACAATTGTGGATCAAAATTTTCTGCTTGTTTGAAGAATTCTATTTTTAAATTTTCAACCGTATAGTCCGTTGATTTCAATTCAAGAAGAGCTCTCATCATTGCCGGGAGAAATAAATATTTGACCGGAGAGGCTTGGAAGCTGTGAAGAAAGCACCATAATTTCATGCAAATTCAGGTATGCAAAGATGAGTTTATTCCAAAACTAAATCATCGTCAGATGAATCTTCCGATGTTCCGAAATTCGGTTCGTCCTCTAAAATTCCAGCAAAATCACCTTCACGCAATTCACTTTTACTCGTGAGTATATAGGCAGTTGAAACGCTGGCTTCAGCTCTCAAAATTTTGACAAGTCCCACTTGTCTAAAAGCTTTTTTAATCTTTGAACTTTCAAATCTAACCTTGGGATCCTGATAGAGCTTTAAGGTTTCACCGGATTTCAATCCCTGTTCGGTTCCGCCATTTAAAAAAACGATCGAATAGGCAGAAAAAACAGAATCAGTCGGCGATCGATAACCACCCACAATACGAAGTAAAGGGGCTTCTGATGCTAAATTGGTTTCTGCCACATCAGCAATGGGAATCGGACCCGTGACTAACTGATCATCGATCTCTGCGACATTGATCATTTTCTTAAGCTTGGCTCTGTAGATATTTTCACCATCATTAATTTTTTGAAAAGCTTCAACTTCTGCACCGTAAACAGCGATATATCCGTACTTCGATTTATCAATTCTTTTAATTGTTGTATAAACACCAGGCCCCATGCCCTCATCAAGCTTGATATAAATATCTCGAGTATCAGTCGCAAGCTTTGAACCGTCTTCAAACTCGACGACTTCACCGACCACCTCGGGTCTCTGATCAAACGCAGCCACTGGCAACGGAATCGGAGGCACTTTGGTTAATTCACTTTGATCGGATTGAATAAATTGGACTCTTTCCTGAATGATCGGTGCATTCGAATAAAATGGAATGCTCGGAGGAATTTCAGCCACAGGGCGAGTGATTAATGGAGGAGGAATTTTTACTCCTTCAAACTCAACAAGTGACTTTGTATCGTAAACTTTAACTCGGTCCTCTTCAGCCATCACTGCTGAATTTGCTTCTGCTGACATTTGCGGCGGAGCACTCAAGGTACCCGGAGAAAAAGAAATTTTCCAACCCGGTCTGATTTCATGGGGATTTAAAATTTCAGATGTATTGAAAGACCAAATTTTAGGCCAAAAATTGGGATCAGCAAATAAAACCTTCGACACATCCCAAAGAGTGTCTTTCTTCAAAACCGTGTAAATTCTAGGTTTTTCATCTGTGAAAACCTGATTCCATTTTTCATCAGTTGTGGGTTGCGAATTGTATTTCTGAAAAATTTGAAAGAATCGATCCTCTTTTGCTAAATCCGGCTCATCTGATTGAGCAAGGGCAAAAGAAAATGAAACTAAAATCAGGATCAAACTATGAGAAAACATTCGTGTTAAACCTTTTACTTTGTCATCAAAAGTTTAATCTCACTCTCAGCTCTGAAAAACTCAGGACTTCGAGGATACTTTTTTCTCACCTTGAGGAAGGCCCCTTGAGCCAACTTATTCAGTTTCATTTGCTTATAGGCTGTGCCCTTCGCAAATTCGGCTGAAACGGCTTTGTTACTCAGAGGATATTTTTTCACCAATGAATCAAAATACCTGAGGGCCTCAGAATATTTTTTTCTCTCCAAAGCGTTGTAACCCAATAAATACAAAACGTTGTCTGCGTGCACACTGTCAGAATACTTTTTCACAAAAAGAGTGCCGGCTGATTTCATTTCAAAAAGTCGATTACTTTGATAGCGAGAGAGAATTTCAACGTAAAGCTCGTCTTCAGTGAGCTTTCTGTCATCGCGACCCGTGAGCTCAGCTTTCAAATCAATTTTTTTGTGTAATTGTGGTTGTGGAGCCGCCCAAGAGACGACGCTCGTTAATCCAATAGCGATAAAGCTAAGAATAGCTCTTTTCATGATTCGCCCTTTCCATGGTGAACACTAAGACAAGTATGACACGGTCAATTAGGTTCTCTCAAGAGAGATATCCACATGAAATGTTTAAAAGAGGACTTCCTTGACCTTAGACTATTTCAAAATCAAAGCTTTGAGCCGAATGAGCAAGTCTTAAGCACAGTTAAGTTATTGATTTTTATAGAATAATTGTGAAATTAAAGAGTTTTTAACAAAAAATCTTAAATGAATCTTAAATCTCGATTATCGGACCAAAAGTGTGCTTAAAAGCCACTCTTTTAGATGATGAATCCAGCATGGAAAATGAAGCCAATCAGATCCATGTGGGTATTTTTGATTTTCAGCCTTGTTCTTTTCTTCCTCAATCCGGTTCAAATCTTTGACTGGCTTGCCATTCAGACAGAATCCCTGTCCCAAATTTGCCTTCAATCAAGTCCATTCAAAAATCAGACAGAAAATGTTTGGCAGGCTCTTGTCTGCGGTCAAAGCCTGATGCGAACTGAATTTTGGGGCAATGCCTTAAAATCATCGGGGCTTATTCACATTTTTGTCGTGTCCGGATCCCACTTTTTGGTCTTCACTTGGATTCTCAATTTCCTACACATACCCAATTGGATTCAAAATATAGTTCTGTGGACTTTTAACGCTGCCACAGGATTCACCGCCCCTGGAACACGAGCCTGCTTAGCTTTGAGTCTGCAAAAAACTTTATGTCTCCAAGATCATCAAAAAACATTGAGTGTTGGATTTCTATGCTTGGGCTTGCAGCCTGATTGGATCTTTTCCTATTCATTCTGGCTGAGTTGGCTTGCAGGATTCATGCTGCAGTTTTGCCCCAGAGATCCCCTCCGAATTCTGCAAAATTTTTTGTTCTTTGCCACTTGGAGCTTCCTGGGCACGCCTCTAAGCCTTTGGGCCCTGATTCTCAATATTTTCTTAGCCCCCATCATCGGGTGGGTTTTATTTCCATTGGCTCTGCTCAGTCTAATTTATCCCTTCGCTTTTTTGTTCGAAGACTTACTAGGTTTTTTAGAATGGATTCTAAGACTGCTTGAAATGGATCAAAAAAAAATCCCCTTCAACATCAGTTTGAGGGGACTTTCTTTTGTCGTACTTGCGACTCATCTTTTTCATCAAGCGTCCCGCCTTTCAAGGCAGGGCCGCACGATCAACTAGTTCAATTTAAATGGCTTATATTCCATGTGAAGATCTTTTGCGACGGGTTCATAAGAAACAAAACCGTTGTAAACATTCACACCTTTATAAAGGGCTTTATCACGGGCACAAGCTTCTTCTACGCCCATAGCTGCAAGCATGGAGGCATACTTCAATGTCACATTCGTTAATGCATAAGTTGAAGTTCTTGGAACAACACCTGGCATGTTAGGAACGCAATAATGAATGACCCCATCAACTTCGTAAGTGGGCTGCGTGTGAGAAGTGGGTTTACAAGTTTCAATACATCCACCTTGATCCACAGCCACGTCGACCACCACAGAGCCTTTGCTCATGGCACTGACAAGCTCTTTGCTAACTAAAGTAGGAGCCTTGTGACCAGTGATCAAAACTCCACCCACGAGCAAATCAGAATCCTTTACAGATTCTTCGATGTTTTTAACGTTCGAGAAAAGCGTTTGGCATCGGCCTTGGAAAATATCATCTAAATATTCAAGTCGTTTTGTGTTCACATCTAAGATTGTGACATTGGCACCGAGGCCCACAGCCATTTTCGCTGCATTTGTTCCGACCACACCGCCACCGATAATTGTGACTTTCGCAGGTCTAACACCCGTCACTCCACCCAATAAAATTCCTTTTCCACCGTGGTCGCGTTGCAAATAAAAAGCACCCACTTGAGTGGCCATGCGTCCCGCAACTTCAGACATCGGAGTAAGAAGCGGAAGAGAGTTGTCATCATACTGAATTGTTTCGTAAGCAATGGCTTTTACTTTTCGCTCACACAAAACTTTAGTCAATTTTGGCTCAGCAGCCAAATGTAAGTACGTGTACAAAATTTGATTTTCTTTCAACAGAGTATATTCATCAGGCAGTGGTTCTTTCACTTTTACGATCATGTCAGCTTTTGCGTAAACTTCAGCTTTCGTTGCTAAAATTTTTGCTCCTGCTTTTTCGTATTGTTCGTTCGTGATTCCAGATCCAACACCCGCATTGTTTTCAACAAACAAAGTGTGGCCCTCTTTCACAAGTTGACGAACACCCGCTTCGGTCATGCCGACGCGATTTTCAGAAATCTTAATTTCTTTAGGGACTCCAATGATCATAAAAGCTCCTGTGTGAATTTTAACTAAGGGAATCGAGCGATATTGCTATGTTTGAAACAAAAAGAAAAGCCCCGACACTTGATGCTTGGTGTCGGGGCTTTGGAATACGATTTTGAAGACTATTCGTCTGACAAGAAACCAGGAAATTCTTCCGTCATGCTTTGCTTAACAACAGGATAGAGTTCTTTGAATCGATTCAAATACTCGGATTCTGCGTCCAGACCTTTGACAGGTGAAAATGAAAATTCAAAAAGTCCTGAGCTTGAAATCTCAGAAAACAAGTTCATCATCTTAGGTCCTCGAACCATCATTCTCCATTGAGTTGATGAATTTGAGTCATTGTCAGAAGCTGGCGAGTTGTCCACACCTGTTTTCGAATTCACGAGATAATAAGTTTCAAATCTTTTTTCTTTTGAAACTGTATTTGAGCAAACAAACTGTTTGAAGTTACCTTGGGTACCTTTCGAGTTGAGCTCAGCAATGAACTCTTCTGTGAGGCTGACAGAAAAACACTTTCTGACCATGGCGTCGAATTCATATCGGCGGCCCTCTGCGGTCACGGCTTGTTCACGAGAAGCCGAAACACCCACAGAGGAGTCCTTTCTCCAGACTCGGCTGGTTGAATAGTCTCCACCGACGGAAAGATTGAGACCAGAGGACCCACCGTAGTTTCCTCCCCAGGTTGTATCACCTGAAGTGGATTTACCACTGAGGAACTTAGAGGCTCCATTAAAACCTAAGTTGAGACCTAGACTTGCTCCGGCCTTAAAGTTCACACCCACACTTTGCGCGTCAGCTCGGCTAAGACCTTGAGACCAAGTCATTCTAAAATTATCAACTGTTGTGACCTCGGCCATTTTAGGATTTGGAGTCAGGATTGAATCAACTAAACTTCTTTTTCCGTATACCAAATATTTTTTTGGATTTGAGCGACACTTATTTTTGTATCGATCCATGCCAGGTTCGTTGAAAATCTGGTTGCACAGCATACCAAATAAGCGCCAGTCATCAGTTGGCGTCGCGTTCGTCCGACCAACCAAATAAGAATTCATCCAGTTTTGCAGCTCTGGTTGCATATTCGTCATGCGCTTAAAACCCGAGTGCTTTTCAAAAAGCTGAACAGGTTTGAGCTCAGCAGCTTTAAATTCATTTTGCTTTTTTATGTATTGATCGTGGATATCATTGGCATCGAACTGAGTTGGGATCAGGTTCAAAGATCCGACACGACCCGGAGCGATGGGGCCCGTGAAGCTCACCTTTGGAAAACCATCCAAATGGGTCACAGGCGTGAGTGTTAATACAGCTAAAGTTCGCGAAGTGAGCTCTGCGATATTTTCAAACTTAATACTTGTCGTGCCCGTCAATTCGCCGGCAACAAATTCACCTACGAACTCAGTGGATGAAACCACATTTTTGATATTAAATTGCGTCGCGGGATTTTCATCTTCACGCAAAATCAAAAAAGTGACTTTCATTTTTCCGGTGCTAATGACTTCTAGAACGACAGGTCTGCTAATTGTCTTTCTGACAATCATCGGAGAAATTTTGAAAATGTATTTGTGGGCTAACTTGATTCCCAAGTTTTGGGTGATTTCGATATTTTGTTTATCAAGACCCACAAATTGAAAAGAGGCACCTTTGAGATTGACGCCGATGTCTCTGATGTTAGCCGTGTTTAATTTTTGACCCCGCAAAGAGACATTGTTTAACTCCACAACTGGAGCATTTTCTGGAATGTCATGGGTGTATCTCAAATCGATGACACTGGCACCACCGTCTGCCCAAGGATTCAGAGCCACTTCGACGTCGGCGTAACCCGTGTACATACTACGAGATTCAATTCGACGTTTGATTTTGAAATACGTTTCGCGACCCACAAATGTAAAGGAATGGGTTTCTGCCCAGTTCAAACAACCACGAGAGTCCGTGTAAAGAACTCTTTCACTTCCAGCTCCATCCACCACAGCAAATTGAATTGAGGCTTGAACGGCTGCGTACAAAGGATCCTTAATACAGGCTTCTAAATTGAAAGTCTTTTTGGTCAAGATTGAGTAATCATTGTATTCTGCATTGATTGTTGATTTCGCAATTAACGAATCAACACGAAAATTTCCTTCACCAGGAAATCTGTTGGGTTCATTGAAACCCACTTCTTTGGTTTTGTTCGATTCAGTCGAGCAGGCGCTGAAAAGCAAGCTTGCCACTACGATTGAACTTTTCAATAAATTAGAAAATGTCATACTTAACCTCTGCTCCTAGAGTGAAGATTTCGCGGTCTGCCTGGTAAGTTGATGCTTGAGATGTATTTGCATTGGCCCCGTTTTTATTGATGGCTTTTGCATTTGTATATCCAGTGAAAACGTTAAATTTTTGTTTAGCAAATTCAACTTTCATAGCCACATTGTAGCCTTCACGGTTGGTATAACCGTAAGATCCAATGGAATATAAAGAGGGAAGCGCATCCCCTTCCACTCGGAACTGAGTGAATCCGGGAATGATTTTCCACTTGTTAAAGGTTCTGGCGTATTCGAGACGGTATTGGTAGCCGTCACGAAGCCCTTGAGGTGCAAGTTCATTAGAAATAAAACTGGCCTTAGCACGAATCTCGTGACTGAGAGCGATTTCTTGCTCGACGGCAGCCGCATATTCTTTGCCACGAAATTCGTAGGCAAACTGAAAATCTTTATTACCAACGACTGTGGAACCCGTTCTTAAAGAATCCGTTGCTGTGGCTGTTGAAAGATCCGTGTATTCAAAGTGAGTGGCACTCAAACGCATGCGTGTTCCAGAATCTTCATTTTTAAGTTCTGTTGATAGAGTTCCCAATGTCAGCAAAGGGTTTGTCCCTTCATCTGTGATCACGTTTCCTTTAGCTCCAGCAGTGGGAATGGATTGTGAGCCTTCTAGGTGGGCTTTAAAAACACCCAAGTTTGTGTCAACACTATGACTGGCCCGGAGAGATCCACCCGCCTGTCCTTGAGTTGTGAACATCGACATAATGGGATTGTACTGAACTTCTAAGACACCCGCTTTGGCAGTTAAAAAATCAAAGGGTTTAATTGCAATCGTGGCTTCATTCAAAAAGAGACCGTTGCTGGGACCCGCTTCTGTCACACCTAACTGATAACTTGCCGAACCAGAAGAAAGAAGCTGAGCGATGGAAAGGTTGGCTTCGAACCAGTTTTCGTACTGTGCGCTGAGGCTCATGTCGATGATGGCACGACCCCAACGGCTATTGACGAAGGGATCATCAAATCTTCGACCCATCAAGGTGTAGGAAACCTGACCCTTATAAGTCCGATCGGATTCCACTTTTTTTGTGTCATCAATTTCGATACGAATTTCTTGTTTAATAGGATTCACTTCAGAATAGGAAGTGAAAGAAAAGAGAAGACAAAACAAAAGAACAAGACGTTGTGACACACTCATTGAGCAGACCCCCCGTGGCTTGGATGGAAGTTGTAGTGCCTAAGGGATTTTTCCGCAAGAGTGAATTATGTCACTTTGCATATCGTTACTTTGAATGAAAAATTTGAAATTTATACTTTAATATCCAAGTTCAACGTGCTTAAAACATGGCTTTGAATCTTTGATTTTACGTACCAGTTTGTTCATTAAATCGTGACCCGCTTTGAACAAAACAACGTGACCCATCAGTGGCATTTCCAGAGTGACCAGATCGCCTAAAGCATCCAAGGCTTTATGGCGAACAAATTCGTCCGCCCATCGCAATCCCTGGGGGTTCATGATTTTTTGATCGTCCAAAATAATGGCGTTTTCAAAGCTCCCACCCTTGGCTAATCCTTTGGCTTTCAAGGCTTCAGCATCCTTTAAAAATCCAAAAGTTCGAGCTTCGGCGATTTCCCGGGCAAAGGTGTTTTCATCAATGTCGATATCTATTGTTTGCTTCCCAATGGAGGGGTGGGGAAAGTCAATGGTCACAGTCAAGCGAAGGCCATGGTATGGCAAAACATAAGCGTGTTTTTCACCATCATTGAGCTGGATGGGCTCGGTGATATAACAGTATTTCCTGGGGGCTTCCAGTTCGACTGTTCCGACAGACTGGATGGCTTTCAAAAAATCTCGGGCACTGCCGTCACAAATAGGAATTTCCGGGCCATCAAGCTCGATAAACAAATTGTCGATTCTTAAAGAAGACAGAGCCGACACACAATGCTCGATGGTCGCCACTTTAAACTCGGGCCCACCAATTGTTGTTTGGTAGGAGGTGGCTTCGACATTCCTGGCTGCGACTTTAAGTGAAGGACTGCCTGGCAAATCTCGTCGAATAAAGTAGACGCCGGTATCGGCGGGAGCTGGGCGGAAGGTCAATGTGCAGGGGTCCCCCGAGTGAATCCCAATGCCTTTGACTTGAGTCATTTTTCGAATCGTTTTTTGTAAAAACACAGTCCTAAACCGTTCCGGGGCGCAGTCGAGTAAATCCGACTTTTTGGCCTCTGGAATCGAGGATATCAGATTCTGCCAGTTTTTGTAGCTTTTCGATGTCTAATGAATTAAGTCCCGCCCATTTTATGAAAAGTGACAAACAAACAAGCTCTGTGGCTTTCGAATTTCCGTCCACACATTTGACTGCAAAACTGTACCCTTTTTCTGGAATCAGTCCCGTGTAAACGCCGTCTGCCCCAGTTTTGAGTAAACAAAGTCCCTTTGTGATTTGCATCACTTGGGTGGAAAATTCCTTTTCGCCAGAGACAAATTCTGGAAAGTTTTTAATGGCATTGAGGATTTTAAGAGAGGCCACTTTATGAGCGTCCGAGATTTTGCTTTTGATTAAATAGTTCATGGCCGTCGCAAGCTTGACCAGGGGAACACCGTAAGTGGGAATTCCGCAGCCATCTCCACCATGGGGAATTTTAAAAAAATCCATTTCGAAAATTTCTGTCATGACTTTTTTTTGCAATACTTGAATTCCATGGAGCTCGTCGGTGTAGCCCTTGTAATCCAAACCACCCATCATCGCGGTTGATATAAATCCCAGATGTTTGCCTGAGCAATTATGAGAAAGAGCCGACTTCGTGGGTTCTGCAGGCCCGCACTCAAGAGCTGATTCGTTCAGATTTAATTTGTCCATCCACTTCTTCAGTGATTCCAAATGATGAGGTTGTGCTTTATGAGAGGAGCAAGCTAAAGCAATGTGAGTTTCATCTAACTGAAACTTCTCGATGGCACCGGATTGAACAAAGGGAATGGCTTGCAACCACTTGACCGAAGATCTTGGAGTCACGACGAAATCGTAATTTCCGTGATAATCAACAACGTGACCTTTGAGGTCTACGACTGCGTAAATTACTTGATGGGAATTTTCGATGATCGGACCCCGGGTGGATTCGACAATCACGGGATTACGAGGTCTCATTCGAGGATGACCTCTCGAGATTGCATTTGAAGTTTTCCAAATTCTGTCAAAATCCGACCCCGCTGAGTTTTTTGAATAAAACCTTCCTGAATCAAGAAAGGCTCGTAGACTTCTTCAATGGTGTCTTTTTCTTCGCTAAGAGCAGCAGCCAAGGTATCAATGCCCACAGGTCCGCCCCCGTACTTATCTTGCATCAAAAATAAAATCCGACGATCCATGTTTTCGAGGCCATTGTGATCCACACCCAACTGATCCAGAGCATACTGGGCTAACTTTTCTGTAATGATACCATCACCTTTAATTTGGGCGTAATCGCGGACTCGTTTGAGCAATCGATTGGCAATACGAGGTGTTCCCCGAGACCGTCTTGCAATTTCTTCGACGCCTTTGAGGTCTGTTTTCACTTTTAAAATACGCGCTGATCTTTGCAAGATTTCACCCAGCGCTTCGCGGTTATAAAACTGCAGTCGCTCGACAATTCCGAATCGATCTCTGAACGGAGAATTCAACAGACCTGCGCGGGTTGTGGCACCAATCAAAGTGAAAGGCACCAATTGAAATTTCATGGTGCGTGCTCCGATACCTTCACCGGTGACGATGTCGATGTAATAATCTTCCATGGCCGTGTACAGGTATTCTTCGATGTGAGTGTTCAATCTGTGAATTTCATCAATAAACAAAACTGAGTTTGGTTGCAAGGATGTCAAAAGAGCTGCGAGTTCTCCTTTTTTGTCCAGAGCGGGCGCAGAGGTCACTTTGCAATCCACTTTTAACTCGTGAGCGACAATCTGTGCGAGTGTGGTTTTACCCAATCCCGGAGGACCGCTGAACAACACGTGATCCAAAGGCTCTTTCCGAAGAACGGCCGCTTGAATAAAAACCTTCAATTTTTCTTTTGTGATTTCCTGTCCAGGAAAATCTTCAAAACGAGTGGGTCTGAGTTCATTTTCCCAGCTTTTTTCATTTTCCTGAGGCTGTGCTTCAATGATTCGAGTCATAGGTTCTCTCTTCTTTGTTCTTTAATTATCGATCACTTTTCGAAAGCTGTGTCAGTCCCAATCGAATACCTTCTTCGACTCCAGTTTCTTTCGGAAGTGTGCTCAAAAATTCTTCGACCACATGGGATTTAAATCCCAAATTGACCAGCGCGAATTGGATTTCTTTAAAAATCGTGGGTTCCCTTAATGAAACCGGCTCCACTCGGACTAATTTTCCTTGCAGGGTCAGGATAATTTGTTCGGCCGTTTTCTTCCCGACTTTTGGAATTTGCGAAAGGGCTTTTGAATCACCAAGCTCGATCCAAGCTGCGACTTCTGTGGCTTTTGCACCTGACAAAATATTCAGCGCAAGCTTGGGGCCCACACCACTGACCTTTAAAAGTTGAAGGAAGATGGATTTTTCATATTGAGATAAAAAACCAAAAAGTTGCAAGGCATCTTCACGCACATGAGTGTAAATCCAAAGCTCGCACATTTCGCCAAAGTGGTTTTGCAAATCCATCAAAGCCCTTGAATGAGGATGAATTTCGTAACCCACACCATTCACATCCAAAATCAAATGATCTGGATTAATTTCGGTAAGCTGACCTTTTATTTTTCCAATCATAAACCGTGTCCTCTTGATCCAATCTCTACAGCTCTTGAAATCAACTGCTGTTTTTTTATTTCCACCACATGGTGATAAGCCAGGGCTAAGGCATCTGAAGCATCGTGGGTGGCAAAACTTTTCACGCCCAGCAAGCTTTTCAGAGCTCTTTCGACCATGAGCTTGTCGGCATCACCCTGACCTGTCACGGTTTTTTTGACAGCACGAGTGGCGTATTCAGCAACCTCGGCTTGAAACTTTCGAGCCACATACATAAACACTCCGCGGCTTTGACCTAACTTGAAAGCTGTGTCTGCGTTTTTATGAAAGAAACTTTTTTCGATCACAACCACATCCGGCTTATAGGTCTTCATAATCTGCTCAAAAGATTCGCCCAGCTCAAAAAGCCTTTCAGGCACTTGGTTTTGTGGGTGATCAGGCACCATCACACCATGGCCAAGGACTCGAATTTGATTATTTTCTAACACCACAGTCGCAAAGCCAACCGCCTGTGTTCCGGGGTCTAAACCAAGGATGATTTTTTGCATCCCTCATTCATTGCATGCACGTCAGACTTCTGTCACAATCAAAATGATGGTGACAGCCGACGTTGTTGAAAAATATCAAATTCTCCTCAGACACAATCCACACTCGCAGGTTTTTGCTCCCCTTGCTGATGCCTACCTCGAGCGGGGTTTAGACCTTCAAGCAGAAGAACTTCTGATGCAGGGAACGCAGCGTCATCCGCTTTTCACAAGTGGTTTTGTCATCCTTGGAAAAGCAAAATTAAAAATGGGCAAACTTGAGGAAGCCGAATTGGCTCTTCGAAAAGCCATTCAGCTTTCCAGTCAAAATATTTTAGCTCACCAAATTCTTGGTGATACCTATTTAGCTCAAAAAAAACCTTTCGAGGCCTTAAAAGCTTACAAAATGGTCTTGTTCTTAAATCCTTATTCTGCAAAAGCAAAACAGGCCATTGATCGCTTGGAATCGGCCTCTGCCGTTGAATTTGAAGAAGACACTTTCTCGATGGCAAAGCTTTCAGACTTAAAAAAAGTGGGGAAAAACATCAGTCCCCTACCCGCCGAATCGGAAACTCAAGCTCAAGAAAAAAACCGCAAACGGCTTTTGCAGCTGGTGGATGCCTTTTTGGTTCGCTCTGATTTTAATGAAAGTTTAAATCTGCTTCTGGAAATGCAATCTGATTATGGGGATCATCCCGACATCATCACCAGATTAAATAAAGTGAAGGCCAAGCTTTCTTCAGCCAGCTCACCCAAGCCTGTCGCGGCTTTGTCGCCCGCGAATCAAACAAGTCCCCGCGGATTGGCTCAAAGAATATTAAAAGAGAAGAAAATCCGAAAGCTGTACGACATGCTGCGCGCGGTCAGGATGCATCAAATGTCTTCCACTCCTTGAAATTTGTTTTTCATCGGGTATCTTCTGACCTCTCTCAACCCTAAAGCGCAAAGAGGACTTCATGTACGAATTATCTGATTTTAAAAAAGGTCTTAAAATTTTAATGGATAACGAGCCTTTTACAATAGTGGACTTTCAACACGTTAAACCCGGCAAAGGGAATCAGTTCACTCGAACAAAACTTAGAAATTTACTGACGGGTCAAAATCGAGAACTCACCTTCAAGCAGGGCGAGCGATTTGAAGTTCCCAATGTAGAAACGAAAGAAGTGACATTTTTATACAAAGACGATTCTGGTTTTAATTTTATGGACCAGACCACCTATGAGCAAACATTGATGACCACTCAGGACGTTGGTGACCAGGCCCTCTATCTAGTCGAGAACTTGAAAGTGACACTTTTTTATTTCAACGACAGACCCGTAGGCATCGACTTTCCGACAACTGTGAATTTGAAAGTGGCTCAAACAGACCCTGGAGTTAAAGGGGACCGTGTAACTGGTGGAACCAAGCCTGCCACCATGGAAACCGGACTTGTGGTCCAGGTGCCGTTGCACATTTCCATTGGTGATTTGCTCAAAATTGATTCCAGTACTGGACAATATTCTGAGCGAGTTAATCAGAAATAACGCTTAACGTTAAGCCTCGGTCTTTTCTCAATAAACTGGCAAAATAAGGACTGTTTTAAGAGTCGATTTTGTACCAAAAAACCAGGAGGGTTTTTTGCCAGTTTTAACCGATCAAGCTTTTGAGCTTCAGCTCAAAAAAGTTCTTGAATCAAAAGAATCAATTTCGTCACTAAGCTCTTCATTAATTGAAGCCCTCTCAAGTAATTCTCGTTCGAAAAAACTAACAGCCCAAAGATTTTTGCAACTCACCCCCGAGTGGGCCCTTTGGAAAAAAGATCTGGAACCCTGGCTTCGTGCTTTACCCGAATGGCCGTGGCCGGTGATATTGAATTGGATTTCTTTTCAAAAGTTATCTGTGACACTTCAAGAACGAGAACTGATTAAAAAAAGCTTAGAAAAACAAAACCAAATGATGTGCTTAGCGAAAAGCACGGGATGGCAAAGTCTATTTTCTGAAGTTGAGGATCTTAAAGCCCAGGCCCGCAATGATATGATGGCTCGAATTCAAGGCATTCGAGCCCTACTTTTTGAAGAGCTTCAAACTTGGAAATCTCAACGACTGCGTGAGCAAGAGCTCAAAGTTTTAGCTCGTTTGAAAAAGAAATTTCCGCAGGATTTGGATATTGAAAACGAACAGAAAGTTTTCAAAGAAAATCAAGCTCTTGAAAAAATGCAATCTCGGGTGCGGGATCAAAGAAAAAGCGTGAAGTCATTAAATCTTCCAGACGAAAAGTCTGAGCTGCCAGCAGGACTTCGCCACTCCTTGCAAGTGGCTGGCGAGCAACATGTCTCTGAGTTTTATAACTTAGCGATCTTTTGTTGTTTTGTTGAAGACTGGGAGTGGGCTTTGAAAATGGTTCACCAAGCACAGCCTTCACAATCTCGTGATTGGTTGGAAGTTGAAATCGGCCTGAAGCTCCATCGCTACGTGGATGTTCTTCAAGGAGTGACTGCCATTGAACATCGCTGGGCTCTGGAGCCCGAAACTTTTTTTGGAACGAGCTACATTAAAGCCCAAGCCTACTATGGATTAGGAAAAAAAGAAAAAGCCCTCGAGATTTTAGAAACTTTACTTGCGTCACGACCTCAATTTCGACAGGCGAGTGAATTGATCCAACTTTGGAAAAATCCACTATGAGACGTAGCTTTTGGATTTTACTGACACCTACCCTCTTTCTGTTTTTGATGGGATTTTTATTTGATCGATTCTTAGCTCCCTCAATTTTACAGTTGGTTGTTCAAAGAATTCAAAGTGTCACAAAAAAACAAGGCCCCTTCGAAATCAAAATTCAAGATATTGAATTTACCTATTTACCCATCGGCATTAAATCCACCGGGATTTCACTGAAGCCAAAAAAGAATTTGGAACCTATGCTTTCGACGATCGAAATCGAAAGCGCTAAAATTGAACTCGCGGTGTTTGCTCTTTTGACAGGAAAGTTAAAAGTTGGAACTGTTCTGATCGAGTCCCCGTCTGTTCAATTCACAACGAAATTTGAAAGTGAAAAAAGTGAGAAAACCGATCTGAATTTTGACCTGAATTGGAAGCAGTACCTAGAGGCGCTAGATATCATACCACTAGAGCAGGTTAACGTTAAAAATTTGAATCTGATTGTACTCGATTCTAAATCCAGAAAGAGTGTGGCTTTATCACCAGTTGAAATTCAATTCTTGAAGTTACCTGATTTGTTCCAAGTCAAGCTGAGCGCACCGCAAATCACAACTTCTTGGGATAAACAAAATATTATTCAAACTCGCTTGAACTTTTCCGCCGTGATCACTCCAGAAAACTTTCGCATTCAAAATTTAGATCTCCAAAATCCCTCGCTGCAATTCAATCTGTCTGGCCAAATCAAAGCACCGACAAAAAAGGGCAAACCATTCCAGACGCAGGTCTATTGGAAAGGGCAAGTTTACCTGGATGAATTTAAAAAAGGTTTTCAATTGATTTCTCCTGAGACTCAATTGCCAAACTTGGACGGAAATCTGAAGGCACAAGGAACATGGCAGCCTCAGGCAACTGACTGGATGCAGTCTACATTTCAGATTCAAACAGAAAATGTGAAAATTGCCCAATTTGACATAGGGGATGCTGAGATCAATGGAAATCTAAAAAAATCAACGATCAGTTTTGATAAAATCAAAGCTGAGCACCCTGCAGGACAAATCGAGTTAGAAAAAACTGAGCTCCAATTGAATTCAGCACTGAACATCCGAAGCCAAATCAAAATTCAGAACCTGAACTTTCAAGATCTCTTTTTATCTTTGAATCTAAAAGGAATTCCCGTTGAAGGAAAAGCTTCTGGGGTTGCCCCCTGTTTGGGACAACTGAACCCACTTGAATTCAACTGTGACTACACAGTTCTGTTACAAGGTCTTCAAGTCAAGTCAGGGATGAAAAAAGAAGATCTTGAGATAGTAGCCTTAGAAAGCGCAAAAGGTTCTGGAAAATTAAAGGTGAATCTAGAACAACTCACTTATATTGCAGAAATTGAGATGCCAAAATCAAAGATTGAATCAAAAGGTAAAATTGACTTCAACGAAGGTTTTCAAATCAACTACGCAGCGAAGCCCTTAGCCTGGAGTGATGTTAAAAATTTGGCCAATTTGAGGATCGAAGGAATTTCAGAAATTACAGGCTACACATCTGGAAACTCCAGTGCTGCCGTTTTTGGATTGAAAATGAAATCTAAGAAGCAAAAGATGAGTGATTTTTATCTAGGTGATACAGAGCTCGATTTGAACTATCTTCAAGGCACCCTTTTTATTCCCCGAATTCAATCCACTTTCGACACAAGTCTCATGACTGGGAAATTGGAAGTGGACTTAAAGGAATCCACAATTAAAGGGCAATTGAATTCAGAAAAAATGGGTTTAGAACACATTCGAGAAATTTTGATAGGATCCATTCCCATCCCGGTATCAATGCGTGGGCCAGGCAAAGTGAGTTTGCAATTTCAGGGTCCATTGGATTTCTGGAAATTAAACACGCGGCTTTCGGCAGAATTTCAGCAGCCTCAAATCGCAGGTGAAATTTTAAATTCTTTGAAAGTCCAAGTCGAAAGCCAAATGGGAAATTTCGTCATTCAACAAGCTGAAGCCTTTAGAAATCAGTCCACTTTCAATTTAACCGGTCAAATCAGCTCAGAAAAAGAATTGAATCTTCAAGGTTTACTTAAAAATGCAAAGCTTGAGGAAAGTGACAATGTTTCTGCCATTGGTTGGCCGCTTTCAGGAGATCTCAATTCGCAAATGAAAATTTCAGGCAACTTATCTGATGTTAATTTCGAGATGAGCGGTCAAGTGGCTCAAATGATTTTGAATGAAAATGAAGTTGCGAACTCCAGCTTCCGATTTCAAGTTGCCAACTCTATCGCAACTCTTGAGGGAATCTTTTTTGGTAAACAAGTTCAATCCTTTCTTCAATGGCCATTGGGACAAAAAATGCAACCCCTCAGCCTTCGGTTTAAATCTGAAGGCTGGGATTATGCCCCTTGGCTTTCCTTGTTTAATGCAGGAGCCGTCAACGAAGAGACTCGGGGTCTCTTAAGTACAGATATAAACTTGAAGTCTGAGTCCGGTGATTGGAATCAGTTGAGCGGACTTATCAAGTTAAATGAGTTGTCATTGACCAGACAGGGGCTGACTTTAAAAAACCAAAATCCCATTCTTGTTCGAGCCGATGCAGGAAAAATCAGCACAGAAAATTTCACATTGAAAGATGAGGGTGGAGGATCACTCGAGATCAGATCTCAGTCCTCAAGCCTGGAGGCTTTGTCCCTCGAATTAAAGGCCACGACGGATTTAAAATTATTGCAGATTTTTATTCCTACTTTTGAGGAAATTAGTGGTCCATTGAAAATGAATGCTCAACTGACAGGCCCCCTACGTCAACCCAATTTACTGGGGCAAATGAGTGTTCGAAGTGGATACTTTAAAATCAAAAACTTTCCCCATGCTTTTGAAAAAATGAATGTGGATTCCACGTTTTCGCAATCACGAGTGCTGATCAATAAAATACAAGGTGAGCTTGGCGGAGGAGAACTCAAAGGTGAAGGCAGCTTGCAAATTCAAGGACCTTCAGATTTGCCCTTGTATGTCAGGGTGAAAGCTCAAGATGTCAGCCTCAACATTCCAAACGGTGTGAAAACTAAAGGTGATATCGATTTAAATTTCACAGGTCGAAAATTTCCGTACTTGTTAACGGCTCAGTACCGAGTTAAGTCCACATTTGTAGAAATGAATTTTGGCTCTGACGCAAATGCAGGCTCAGTTAAACAAAATTTCTATCTTCCAACCCAATTGAAAGAAGCCACTGCAGAACCTCTTGAGCTCGATTTGCAACTCACATTTGAAAAGCCAATTTTAGTCAAAAATAATTTGATGGAGGCTCAGGTCACTGGAAATCTATCTGTGAAAGGGAGCCCGTCCAATCCTGTGTTGTTAGGTCAATTGAAAAGCCTTAAAGGGAGTCAACTCTACTTTAAAGACAAACCATTTTTGGTTCAAACTGCAAACATTCAGTTTCTCAATCCAAATGAAATAAATCCTGAACTCTTTATATCAGCCCAAACTCGAGTGGATAATTACGATGTTTCTCTGCTGGTTCAGGGATCAGCAAAAGAGCCTACAATTCTACTCAGCAGCCAACCTCCACTTTCCGACAATGATCTGACATCTTTACTAGCTCTGGGAGTGACATCGAGTAAACTTGAAACCGTTAAGTCTAATTTTCAACAGGATCAAACTCGAAATGAGGCTTTTGCAGCGGCCTTCCAAAGCACAGGGCTTTCGAAAAAAGTGCAATCGGCCACTGGTTTCAATGTTCAACTTTCGAATACCTTTGATACGACTCGAAACATCAGTGTTCCTAAATTTACTGTCAGCCGTAAATTAAATAAAAACACAAGTGCAACTGTGGCCTTCCCAGTCACCGGCGATCAAAAAACTCCTGAAGGTAAAATTCAATACAGTCTGACAGAAAATTTTTCTGTGAATGGATCCTATGAAGCTCGTAAATTTGGTGAATCCACTACAGATGCAGAACTTCGAGAAATACCGAGTATCTTAGGCTTGGACCTTGAATTCTCTCAGGAGTTCAAGTGATCAAATCCTGGATCATCTTTTTTGCATTTTTGACTTCAGTGGCGAACGCCTCGAGTTGGACAGTGGACATCTCTCAGATCCCTTCTGAGATTCAAGAAGCTGCAAAAGTCAGTTTGGGAAATTTAAAACTGGATAAAATGTCACTCAGTGAAGTGGATGATCTGGTTAAAATCATTCACTTGAGTGCACAGTTTGATCCGGTCTATGCCATTGAAACTGGAAATCAGACGATTCAAATTCACATTCAAACTCGGTCTCGGATAAAAAATGTTCTTTTTGAAGGAGCTGCCGGACTTAATTTAAGTGAGATCAAAAGAATCGTGAACGTTCAACCCGGAGATTCATTCGATGCTGAACTTCTTTTGCGGCAAGCCACTTCCCTACAGGACAATTTAAAATCAATGGGTTACGCCGATGCCGTTGTCGAAATTGAGTTTCCAGAGGTCGAGCCTTTCTTAATTGAATTGAAAGTGATTATCAAAGCAGGTCTTGCCACCCGAATTCAAGAAGTTGAGTTCAAAGGGCAAAATCAAGAGCTGATGGTTTTACTGAAAAGAAGAGTGCAAAAATTTAAAAATGATATTTTAACAGAATCCAGTTTTAAGGAAATTCAGGAAGAAGTGGAAGCTGTCTTAAAAAAAGAAAGAGCCTTTCAAACCAGAATTTTGCCACCCGAAATCGTTTCAAATAATGCCCTTGCAAAAGCAAAAATAAGAATGAGCTTAGAGCAAGATTCACAGTTCGTTTTTCAAATTTCTGGATCCACTCAACTTTCATCTTTGATGAGCCTTGACGACACTCTGGATCTTAGCACTGTGACTTTAGGCAATACCAACCTAGTTTCAGATCTGACCAATCGCTTACGGCAATTTTATTTAAAAAAGGGTTACGCCCGCATCGAAATCCAACCGGAGCAAAAGCAACTTTCAAAAAGCCAAATTCTAATTAATTTTGTTGTCAAAGAAGGACCTGTCGTAAAGGTTCAAGAAATTAATTTTCAAGGACGCGTCTCGAAAGACTCCAAGTATTATAAACAAATTTTAATGGAAGTTGCAGACCCCTTAATTCAAAGAGGTTTCTATTTAAAAGATGATTTAGACCGAGCGCTTGAGAAATTAAAGCTTGAGCTTCAGAACCGTGGTTTTTTACAAGCTGAAATCACTTCGACGCGAGCCACTTACAATACAGAAAGAGATCGCATCAGTCTGACGATCAACTTGGATGAGGGACTATTAACCGTTATTGAAAAGGTGACTTTTCAAGATGCTGTTGCCTTTTCAACAATTGAGTTAAATCAAATTGTTGATCTTGTGCCTGGCGAACCTTTGCAATTGAATAAAATTGAAAATTCAATTCAAGCGCTGAAAAGTTACTACAAAGAAAATGGCTATCTCGAGATGATTATCTTAAACGAGCGCCTGGGACTTGTGCAATACAACGAAGACAATTCAAAGGCTGAGCTCGTCTACAAGATTTTCGAAGGCCCTCAAGTACGAGTTCAAAGTATTTTGATAGAAGGACTTAAAAAAACAAAAACCTATGTGGTCAGAAATGAATTGGATTTCGTGGAAGGAGAAATTTTAAATCCACGAAAAATAGAAGAGTCCATTTCACGCTTGCAACGAACAGGTCATTTTTCAAGCGTTGATATTCGAACCCTAGAAGATAAAACTCAAGTGCGTGATCGAACTATTATGATCCGTGTGGTTGAAGGAAACCCGGGTCTTGCCAATGCCGGTATTGGAATTACAAACGAGAGAAGCCTAACCACTCGCGGTTATGTGGGATTGGCCTACCGAAATATTTTAGGAACTGGTCGTGGAGCTTCATTTAGACTTGATGGAAACTACAATGTTTCGGATCTTCAATACTTTGAAAATCGTGCAACGATTGGATACTTGGAGCCCTTTTTGTTTGATAGCCGTTATAAGGGTCGAATCAATGTGACAAGATCCAACACAGTCACTGATTTTGAGCGAGAGCGTGCCACTTTGACAGTCCAACAAACTTATTCAATTGAAAAAGATTTTACTTCTCATTTGACGGGAGTTTGGGATGTTTACACGAAGGCCACCTCTGAGGATTCTCAAATCAAGGGCCCTCCACAAAAAGAAACTTTAGAAATCGGATCCACCGGAGTCACATTGGATGCGGATTTCCGGGACAACTTGGTCAGACCAAGAAAGGGCCATCAGTCTCGCATCAGCCTTGAATACGGAGATCCCAGTTATTTAGGAAGTACAAAAACCATCGAATTTTTCCGGGCCTATGCCAGCGCGACTCACTACACCAGCTTCAACAACAGTCCCTTCACTTGGTCCAACGGCATTCGTTATGGTTTTTTACAAAACTTAAGCGACCGCGATGATGGCGCTGTTCCTTACAATAAAAAAGGATTCTACTTAGGTGGACCCTCGACCATTCGAGGATTTGATCCCACCACGGAAGCCTTTCCCGCCAGTGAACTTTTAGAGTCAGTAAATGATCGAATGACTCGGCAATCTCGCATGTATTTGATCAGATCCACATTGAGCTACCCCATTTTTAGTATTGTGGAAGGCACTCTATTTTATGACGGTGGACAAATTGAAGTGGACGGCCTGGATCTGGGCTTTGGATACCGCCACGCGGCAGGATTTGGAATTTTGATCAACACTCCTGTGGGGCCATTGAACTTGGAATTTGGATTTAAATTGAATCAAAAAGCCAATGAGTCACCGTCTGCGTTCCATTTGTCTTTTGGACTATTCTAAGCTAGCGTCGAGACACTTTTAAGACCCTCTCACAATCCCTAACCCAAGCCCCGGAGGAACCCATGCGTTTGCATCCCGTTCGCGTTTACCCATCTAAAGAAAAATTAAATAAAAATGATCAGCTGGCTTGGCGCATGGCTGAAGTAGCAACAGATGCAGCCCCTATTTCTGAGGCCGTCATCGACATGCTCATCAATCGAATTATCGACAACGCCTCAGTCGCAATTGCTGCTGCGAACCGCAGACCTGTTGCAAGTGCACGGTCCATGGCACTAGCCCATCCCAGATCTGGCGGAGCGACAGTTTTCGGAATGCCCAACGATCAAACTTTTTCCTGTGAGTGGGCCGCTTGGGCCAACGGCACAGCCGTTCGCGAACTGGACTATCACGATACATTTTTAGCTGCTGATTACTCTCATCCCGGTGACAACATTCCACCAATACTGGGTGTCGCTCAGCAAAAAAACAAATCAGGTTCTGACCTTATTAAAGGCTTAGCTGTTGGATACGAACTCCATGTGAACTTAGTTAAAGCCATCTGTCTTCACAAACATAAAAAAGATCACATCGCCCATTTATGCCCAGCCCAAGCGGCCGGCATCGGAACACTTTTAGGTCTTAACACAGATCAAATTTATCAGGCTATCCAACAGGCTGTGCATGTTTCTTTCACAACCCGACAATCTCGAAAAGGTGAAATCTCTTCTTGGAAAGCTTATGCTCCTGCTCACGCGGGGAAATTAGCTGTTGAAGCTGTGGATCGCATCATGCGCGGCGAAGGCGCACCTTCACCCATTTATGAGGGTGAAGATTCTGTGATTGCATATATGCTTGATGGTAAAGATGGAAAATACTCTGTGCCATTGCCTGAAAAGGGCGAGCAAAAATTAGCGATCCTGGAAACGTACACAAAAGAACATTCCGCTGAATACCAATCGCAAGCTTTGATCGATTTGGCTTTTAGAATGGGTCAAAAAGTTAAAAACTGGGATGATGTGAAGGATGTTTTGATTCACACTTCTCATCACACACATTATGTGATCGGCACAGGCGCCGGTGATCCTCAAAAAATGGATCCTCAAGCTTCTCGTGAAACCTTAGATCATTCCATTATGTACATTATCGCCATCGCTTTACAGGATGGAAAATGGCATCATGTTCACTCCTACGAGCCTTCTCGCGCTCAGCGTCCTGATACTGTTAAACTTTGGCACAAAATCAGAACTGTCGAAGATCCTAAATGGACAGCTGCTTATCACGATACGGATCCAAACAAAAAGATGTTTGGTGGACGCGTTGAAATTACGATGAACAACGGTGAGAAAATCATTGATGAGCTCGGCGTGGCCAACGCTCACCCAGCTGGTGCAAAGCCTTTCAAACGCCCTGATTACATCAGAAAGTTTGATATGCTGACTGCAGATATTATCACCAAAGCAGAGCGGGATCGTTTCATCACTTTGGTAGAAGATTTGCCAAACTTGAAAGCCGAGCACTTGAAGCTTTTAAATGTACAAATTCCATTGGACAAACTTGTGAACAACAAACGGGACGAGCGAGGAATTTTTTAATGTTGTTTGATCAAAAGTCTCCTTTTGAAAAACGAAAAAATTTTAAAGCAGCTCTGGCCTCTGGAAAACTTCTTAAGTTTCCAGGCGCATTTTCTCCATTGGTTGCTATGCAAATCGAGAAAATGGGTTTTGATGGGGTCTACATATCAGGTTCCGTTTTATCTAACGATTTAGGTTACCCTGATATCGGACTGACCACTTTAACTGAAGTGGCGGCTCGGGGTCGACAGATTGCCCGAGTGACTGCTTTGCCAAGTATCATTGATGCAGATACGGGTTTTGGCGTGGCCATGAATGCGGCCCGCACCATTCAGGAATTTTTAGAAATGGGATTGTCAGGCTGTCATTTGGAAGATCAAGAAAATCCTAAACGCTGCGGGCATTTGGATGGAAAAAGTTTAGTGTCCACATCTGATATGGTTCAAAAAATCAAAGCTGCTGATATGTCTCGAAAGCTCGATCCCAACTTTGTGATCATTGCGCGAACTGATGCCAGAGCCTCTGAAGGACTGGACAAAACCATCGAACGTGCAAAAGCCTACGCGGATGCCGGAGCCGACGTGATTTTCACAGAAGCACTTGCAGACGAGAAAGAATTTGAGACTTTCAGAAAAGCAGTGAAGACGCCATTACTTGCCAACATGACAGAGTTTGGAAAATCAAAACTTCTCACAGTCAAGCAGCTCGAATCCTTGGGCTACAACATTGTGATTTATCCAGTCACAACTTTACGACTTGCTATGCAAGCAGCAAAAAATGGACTGGATGCCATTTTGCAAACAGGATCCCAAGAAGCAGTGGTGCCGCAGATGCAAACTCGTCAGCAGCTCTATGATCTGACAGGTTATGAAAAATACAATCAATTGGACCAGAGCATTTTTAACTTCAAGCTTGAAAGGAAGTAATATGAGTCAAGATTATGTAAATCCCGACTACGTAGCTGAACCAGAAAAAGTAAATACCAAAAAAGGCCTCGAGGGATCAGTGATTGATACCTCCAGCGTTTCGAAAGTAAATCCTGATACCAACTCATTGATTTACCGAGGCTACCCTGTTCAAGATTTAGCAGAAAATTGCCAGTTCGAAGAAGTGGCCTATTTGATGTACAAGGGTGAACTTCCAACAAAGTCTCAGCTCAAAGAATTTGAAACCTTGGAAAGAAGTTACCGTGATATTTCTAAAGACAATTTAGGCGTGATCAAAGCACTTCCTAAAAAATGTCACCCCATGGATTCCATCCGCACAGGCGTCAGCTTTTTAGGTTGTGAGGATGAGCGTGTTTGGGACGCAAGTCCTGCAACTAACTATGACAAAGCTGTCCGACTCTTAGCAAAAATTCCAACCATGGTGGCTGCAGACTACCGATTTAAAAAAGGTTTGGATTTTATTCCTCCTAAAAAAGAACTTTCCATTTCCGAAAACTTTTTCAATATGTGTTTTGGTAGCGTGCCTGACAAAGAAATCGTCAAAGCTTTTGATGTCAGTCTGATTTTGTACGCAGAGCACAGCTTTAATGCTTCCACATTTACAACTCGAGTTGTGACGAGCACCGAGAGTGATATCTATTCTGCAACGACTGCAGGTATCGGCGCACTCAAAGGTCCTCTTCATGGCGGTGCCAACGAGATGGTCATGCACATGATGATCGAAATTGCAGATCCCACCAAGGCTGAGCAATGGATGCTGGACGCATTAGCAAAAAAACGAAAAGTCATGGGCTTCGGTCATCGCGTTTACAAAAAAGGCGATTCACGAGTTCCAACAATGAAGAAGTACGCTCAAAAAATGGCGGTTTTGAAGAACGAACCTAAATGGATGCAGATGTACGAAGCACTGGAAAAAGTTATGGCAGAAAAAAAGAAGATCTATCCAAATTTAGATTTTCCTGCAGGACCCGCTTACTACATGATGGGTTTTGAGATTGATTTTTTCACTCCTATTTTTGTCATGGCCAGAACCACGGGCTGGAGCGCTCACATTATTGAGCAATCAGCGAACAACCGAATTATTCGTCCATTAAGCGAGTACATCGGTGCTGCTCAAAGAAATGTAAAACCGATCTCTGAGAGAGGGAATTAATTGTGAAATACGGGATTCTAATTTTTCTTGCCTGTGCTTTGACGTCTTGCCAAAGCACAAATTCTGATGCTCCCAAAAAAATGGAATCTCCGTATAGTAAACAAAAAATACTTGATATTATTCCGAGGGGCTTGGATCTGAATCAAGCTCCGACAAGACTGGCTTTTGCTTCTTGTTTTGATCAGGATAAGGATGCGAGTGCTTGGACACAGCTTCAATCGCAAAATCCTGATTTGATGATCATGATGGGTGACAACGTCTACGCGTCTCAGCCCGCAAAAAAACCCATTTTAGAGCAATACAAAAAACTTGAAAAATTAGCTCCCTACAGAAAAATGCGGGAGTCCGTTCCTTTTTTAGCAACTTGGGATGATCACGATTACGGCGTTAGCGACGGAGATGTGACAAACCCCGAAAAACAAGAGGCCCGAAAAGCCTTTACCTACCATTTTCCCTACATTCGAGATTCTACACTGTTAGATCAGCCGGGAATTTTTCATTCTAAAATTTTAGGTGGAGTGAAAGAAGGACGTGGTCGCAGGGCTCGGGTCACCCCAAGTCTTCATGTCATCATGCTTGATACTCGCTGGAACAAAACACCTTGGACGAAAGTTCCAAGTGCTGATGGAACCCATCAGGTGATTACGCAATCAACAGATAAAAAAGAAACCATTTTGGGCGATGTTCAGTGGGAATGGCTCGAAGACCAACTTCAAATTCCTGCAGATTTTAAGATTATTGTGAGCTCCATGCAAGTTCTCACTGAAGAACACGGTTACGAGCGCTGGGGACATTTCCCAAAGGAAAAACAAAAGCTTTTAGATTTGATCGCAAAAACAAAGCCTAAAAATTTAGTGATCCTCAGTGGAGACCGACATTTTGCCAGCCACTCAAAAATTGAAGTTCCTGGATGGGGTTCACTTTATGAGATGACTTCAAGTCCCTTGAATACGCCTAAAGGCAATATCACGGAAGTTGAAAAAATCTACCAGAGCGAAATCTATGTTAAAGAAAATTATGGAATTGCCGAATTCGATTGGAAGCGAAAAACTGCTGTCTTCGAAATCCAGGATATGGAAGGCAAAACCATTCAAAAAGTAAATTTGAAGATGAGATAGGCTTAGTTACAGTTGTAAGCTTCACCGCGGACGGTTTGTCCTTGGGCGCCCACAGTTTCTATCTTTACAAAGTCAGCGCCCTTTTTAACAGCTTCAAGCTTTAATGCTTCCATGGCTTGCTCGAGTGTTCCCTTGACTGAACTCACGCGGCCTTCAATGGGTCCCAAACTTTTGCAAGATTTAGAAGGCTCATCACGAGTCAGCTTAATATCATCAGCATCCAAAATAGGTTTACTGGCACATCCAAATAAAAAAACAAGAGTTGAAAGCTTGAGGACATTTTTCATGTTTGATCTCCTAAAAGAGCCTTTAGAATGCCATGAATAACTCTTGAGACAACTAAGATTTTTGGCCAATCACAAGAACTTTCAGTGAACCTGTGAGGGACTCAAGCTGTTGAACTTGAGAAGCCATTTCTTCCGATGATGATGCAATGAGCTCAGAAAGACTGGCATTACTTTGAACGGATGCATCAAGTTGATTGAATGCGGTCGAGATTTGATCAATGCCGTTGGCTTGCTCTTTTGAACCATGGGCAATTTCACTATTGAGTTGTGAAATGCTGATCACACCTTCCACAATACTAGCCAAAACTTGCCCGCTGGAATGAGCGGTTGTGCTTCCACTTTTAATGACTTCTGAATTTTTCTTGATGAGCTCAGAGACTTCCTTTGCTGACTGAGAACTTCGTTGAGCTAATGAACGAACGGCTTCTGCCACCACTGCAAAACCTTTGCCTTGCTCCCCTGCTCGCGCGGCTTCGACCGCGGCATTCAGTGCTAATAAGTTGGTCTGAAAGGCGATGTCATCGATGACTTGTACAATTTCTTCCATCTTTTTTGAAACACTCGAGATCTCATTCATTGATTGGTTCAGGGCTTGAAGTTCTTGAGAACCCAGTTGAGCCTGACTTTTACATTTTTCAGAAACCTCAGCAGCTCGAACTGCACTTTCACTGTTGAGCTTCACCATGCTTGTCAGCTCCTGTAACGAGGCCACACTTTCTTGAAGCGAGGAAGATGACTCTGTGGTGCTAGATGAAAGCTCTGTGGCTGATGAGGAAAGCTGTGAGATCGCTTTCGTCATTTCAGTGGCCGAAACATACAAGCTTTCACTTGTTGAAAAAACAGAACGACTCACAGCAGAGATTTGAAAGATCATCAATGTACATGAGCTCAAAAATAAAATAACACTGAGGATAACAATATTTCGAACGGATTGAGAGGACTGAAGTTCTGCTTCCTCTGTCACACTTGCCACGCGTCCATCGACGTATTTCGAAATCTCTTCGAGGTCTTTCACGATATCAGCTCTTGTTTTTGCAAATTCCTTATCAGCTAAAAAGGCAATGGCTTTGTTTTGCTCATCTGCCGATGGGGATGCCAGTTGTTCCAAGATACCTTCATACTTCTTATCGAAATCATGAACCTGTTTTAAGAGAGGCTCTAGCTTATTTCTCAAGTTTGAACTCATCTCAACTTCACTAAATTTTTTGAGCTCGTCGTTGAGGTAAATATAATTGACTTTAGACTCAGCTAAATTTTTTTCTGCATCTCGTCCATTTTTGATATCTAGAATTGCTAAGTTTAAAAATCTTAAAGATGACACAAGTCCAAGCTCTGCATTTTTGGCATGCTTGATTTGAGGAAAAAAGCGGTTGGATATCATCTCAATATTTTTTTTGGATTTGTTCAGATTGATAATGGAATAAATCAGCAGCATCGAAAAAAGAACAAGTGGCAGTGTCGAAATAAATAGAATTTTAGTTCTTAAAGAAAGTTTAGGCATGAATCACTCCGTGGTACATGCCTATCGGTAGTCAAAAAGAAGAGCTAAACTCGTAATTTACGCTTTGTTAAACTACAATTTCGAGCTCTTGGTCCTGTTTCAAATTGGACTAAAAAATTACAATCCATCCACAGAAAGTTTGCAAGCCACTTGTCCCTTGGCGATCTCCATCTTTTTCTTCAGTCCTAAAATTCTTGAAGACAAAGGCTCTGAAAGCTTTGAGATCTCATGCTTTTTTGTAGGATCTTGAACCATCTCGATCAACCGTTTCATTGGAGCAATGGAAGCAAAAGAAGCTGTTGCTGATTTCACAAGTCCAATGGCCGCAAGTAATCCAAACGCAATGGCATCAACAACGCGAACGTTACCAGCACTGTAGTCTTGAGAAACCATTCCAATGAAATCAAACCCAGAAAAGGCCCAGACCACAGCGGCCCCAACAAGTGTTCCGAAAACTGCCATGTGAGGAATCACTCGGCTTTTGCGAATCTCATGGGCTCTTTCCACTTGAGCTAAATCATTTCCATTTTCTTTTTTCTTAACAAAAATGACGTAGCGAAATCCGCCATCGACTTTTGTATCTGGTAATTCTCCGATTTCAAGTTGTGCATTTTGCAATGCGAGTGTGTTTTCATTTGTAACGTAGTTTCTGACCATTCGATCCCAAAACCAAGGAACTCTTTTATTATCTGCATTTCCACCGTTCCAGTCTTTAGGATCTTGGCTGACAGTTCCGTCTGCTTTTGTTTTCAACTTTGGTGAAACCCACATATCACCTGGAATTTTTCCAAACTCCTTCAGCGTCTTCAGAATGTAATCTGAAATTTTAGGTTTTTTAGAGTAGTTCATATCCAAAGGATCATCACGGTGATGTCGAGCAGAAATTAAATAGAGATCACCAATTGCTTCTAACAAATCTAAAGTTAACTTTTGCTTTTCTTCCTCTGGAATTGTTGTGGATTTTGCAACATGAACAAATAAGTCGACAGCAGTTTTAAATCGAACCGCGATCTCAGCACCGAGTCTGACGATCAAAGCACCACCAGCAACCGCATCCAACTGATTCAGATCTGCCACGACTAATCCACTTTTTAAACTTTCAACACTGTAGATAACAGTGTTGGCCTGTCTGCGTGCCTCATCAGCTGCTTGCTGTTGGGTTTTGACTGGGTCATTGGCCCAGCCAGACATGGGAGCAAGGGCAATCGTTAAACTTAAGAAAAGCTTAATAAATGTTTTCATTAGGGCCTCACCATTCTTTTTTCACGCCAGTGCCACCAACGCTCAAGCACATTCGGCTTGGCATGTGAGGGCGTAAATTTAATCACTTTTGATTCGCTGTAAGCACTTTTTTCATCAATTTTGATGGCTGTGCCATCAGCAGCTTTTTCAATATTTTTTTGATCTTTCATTCCTGTTTCGTAAATTCCCTCAAATCCTGGTTGAGCCACTTTGATTTCTAAACTGTATTCACGTTTAGGATCAAGCATCACATCAGTTGCAAAGAATCCAAAAATCTCTTCAAAAGGAATGGAAAGTTTATAGAGCTTTCTAACTTCGCTGCTGCCGTCAAGTGCCACTTGCATTTCATCACCAACGGGAACTGCTTGGTTCAGATTAAACTGAACAGGTTGAGAAATTCGAACTTGATGTCGTCCATCTTGCCAGTACAGTCGCATCCAAAACATCGTGTTTTCCCAAAACTTTTTCGAGATCGCACCGGATTTAGGCGTGTTGGCTTGAACAACTTTTACATCGTTACCAAACATTCGGCTAATCTCTGAGCGATCAAGCACTAGACTTCGACCTGGGTTCAGAAGGCTTAATAGTGCCGGTCGTCCCTTTTTATCAAACTTAGTGAAAGGCGCTTCTTTTCCATTTTCATCCAGCGGAATTTCCAAGGGATTCGGTGCTGGCTGAAGATTTCGCTCGATCGTATTCACAGTCACATTTAATTTCTGATCTTGGTAAGCACATCTCACCTGACTGGGTTTTGCTTCGATGGAATACTTATTCCAAGGGAGCTTTCTGTTTTTCACTGCATTTTCAATTTGTACAGAAGCGGATTGAACTGTGCCCTTTGAGCTCAGACCAATTTTTACAAACTCTGACTCACCTAAAAGTAGATCAAATTTGTTTGGCAACTGATCGTCATACTTTTCATTGCCTGGTTTCCATGAAGGATCATGGGCGAAGTTCACTGCAATCTCAGCTGTCTTCGTTGTGGGGCAAGATTGTTGAGCTGGTACGTCTTCAAGCCAAGTGCACCAACGGCTGCGCGTTCGTGTACAAGAGTAGGAAACATCCGGAGCTGACACCACAACTTCTCTGAGTTCATCGATTTCAGTTCGAGTCGCCCATTCTCTGCAACCATAAGTGGGTTCAGAATCTTGAATAGTACCACGATTGTCGTCTTGAATCTGACGTAGTCGGTAATTTTGAGCCACTGTTCGATTTTGCGAAGTGTGAATTTTGTAAGATCCTTCGTCAAATCCTCTGCGGATTCTATCTCTTTGACTTCCTGAATCTTCACCTTTTCCACGAGGTGCTTCCGGTGGTCTTTCCCGTGAAACTGGCGGTGGAGAATATCCACTTCCAGAACTTGAGGAACCACTGCCAGAGCCGTAACCACTTCCGCTACTAGAGCCGCCGCCATATGAGGGCTGTTCATCGGGAGTTTGAACCGGCGGTGGTGGTGGATCATTGGCAACACGGCAATATTTTCTTAGCTGATAAACTCTTTGCAGAACTGTCTCAGCACGGTTTCTTCTGTAACATGTCGTTTGATATGATTCAGGCTCTCCACCTGATTCATACATGGCACCACGACCTCGGCAGTCCATGTAATCACCACGTCGAACGCGGTAGTACCAATTTTCAAAAACACGAAATTGAACCTTTTGGTTCATTGTTAAATTTGTAAGTAAAGCTCTTTGAGCTGCATCACGATTGCCAGCCCGAATTTGAGTGTAATTTACATCTAATTTTTCGTTTGAGTGCATAATGCGATCACGCACTTGCACGAAGGTTTCCTGTGCAGCACATGTGAGGTTGGCTGGCCTTGCCATGTAACTTTGAGAAAGTGGAATTTCACCACAAAGACCTTTGGCCGGAGCGCTGGCAGCTGGTTGGGGAACAGAAAGCCGGGGGCGATAATCGGGATCGCGGGTCTCGCCGTCACAACGGAAGGGATAACTACATAATTGTCCCGCTTGGTATTCGCTATATTGAGCAAACGAGGAATTGAGATTAAAAATTGAAACAAGAAAGAGGGTGACAACTTTTAAGTTTGGAAATCGATTCATCATACGCTTGCTCCTGTAAAACAAAAGCAGGCTCTGGAATCAGAGCCTGCAAAATCAAAGATTATTTTGTCGGAATTTCGAAAAGGCCTGTGTCATCAATCTTGTCGCCCTCTTGAAGACCGGCAGCCATCGATTGTTCGATAAGATCACGAAGATTTCTGGCTTCAGCAGCACGAGACAATTCTACAAGTTCAAATTGACCCATCAGCTCACGCATGATTGTCGCGATATTTCCACCGTTATTCATTGAACTTAAAAGTCCATTTCTAGGAGCTTCACAACGCACTTGATTGTTCGTCAATGTTCTCGCACTGGCACGAGCCTGAGCTGACAACCTGTTGTCAAGTTCACACATTGTTTTCACTGCTAAAAGAGTTCGCTCTTCACCGTTCATAAAACGTTTGAAGTGGTAAGATTGCATATCTCCCCAAGCACCTTGGCTGAGCATCACTTCTTCACGGATATCAGCAAGAACCAATCGCATCACACTGAGCATAGCCTCAACTGTGCTTCGTTGCCCGGTACCAGTGATCCAAAGGCTGCTCATTCGAGCCATCAAACCCGTGTCGTCTGCGTTGTAGCTGACGTTGATACCATTCTCATCAATGATTGTGGGCTTCGCTGCTTGGATTTCTTCCTTCGTAGCAAAGAGGGCTTTCGCTTGAGCTAATCTTTTTTCTACTTCAATTTTAGCTTTTGCTAAGAAAGAGGCATTTTTGCCAAGGCTTGATTTTTTCTCTTCAGCTTCTTTCAGAATCAATGCACGCTTAGCAGTTGAGTCTTTAGATAAAATTGGTGTTAAACGTCGATCGTAAGCTTCAACAAACTGTCGAACATTGTTAAATGCTGACATCAGATCTGCGTCGTTTCGCGCCACTTGACTACGTAAACTTGATAAAGCTGTTTTCACTGGGAACAAGAGATCTTTCGATCTTAAAGCTTCAATGTTGAGTCTTGCCATATCATATTGGTTTGCCAATTGAATGGCACCAATCTGAAGTCCATACTTACGTCGCAGATAAGATCTTGCAAAGAACGCTTTTTCAACAGTGTTGTACATCTCTTGAAAGGCTTTTTTGTCATTGTCATTGTTAAGTCTTAAAAATTCGTCCGTTCCTGCTTTTTGCAAAAAGACTGTCGTTGTTTTGACGATTTCATCAGCTAGTCTTTGCTGCTTTTGCTGAGTCACTCGAGATACGATTTGCAAGCCTTGCAACTTGATCAAAGCTTCTTGGACTTCATCAGAAGTCATCGCAGGGAATTGAGAAAGATCTGGGCTTAAAGCATTGGATCGGATCGATCCCCACTTATTTTTGTGCTCAAGATAAACAAATTGAACGTTGTTAAGCTCACCGATGATTTTTTCTAAATCATCTACAAAGACTTTCATCGCAGTCGACATATCAATGATGCTAGCGGCACCTGTGTCGATGGTTTGATTTCCAACCTTGATCACGTTTGATGGTAAAGTATCACGGCTGATCAATGTGTTTGTTTGAAGTTCGATACGAATTGTATCGATCATCGCATTGATTTCATTTTTCAAAGCCAAATACTGAGTCAGTTTCACACCATTTGTCATTGAATTGATCGAAGCTTTTTCACCTAACTGTACAAACTCACGCTTCTTCTGAACTAGATTCTGAAAGCTTTGTGCAATTCGCTTTGAGATCGAAGTTAAATATTCACGGTCAGCTTGATTGTTCGCATTTTTTTGCTTCAGGATTTCTTCCATAGTTTTGGAATAATCGAGAACCGTTTGATTGATGTTGTACTCACCAGCAGTTTGAAAACCCGTGTTCGTAGATCCACCGCCACCAATGGCGATGATACCTGTTGAACCGGATTGATTTCCAACGGCCTGTGCGTAGGTCAGCTCTTGAGCTAGAACCATCCCCACTATAAATAAAGACATTTTCGATTTATGTTTCATGATAGAATCTCCTTCATGGTTAAATTGCCACGAGGGATGAGTTGCAACGAGTAAGCCCGAGGATGTTTTCTCACATTGAGACAAGTGAAAGCTTGAAAGACATTGGATTGGATTTAAA
>CAZPBD010000013.1:0-1231 GCA_964584655.1 uncultured Pseudobdellovibrionaceae bacterium
TTGGTCGAAAGTTATCAGAATCCAAATCTATTTTAACACCCATGAGCGAAACTTTAATTCGTGAAATGGCCGGCGTTTACCCTGAGCTTAAAATTCGTGAATCTCACATTCTAAAAACTTTGAAAGAAGAAGAAGCTCGTTTTTTACAAACTTTGGATCAGGGTACAGATATCCTCAATAACGAACTCAAAAAATTAACAGCTAAAAATCAAAAAAAGCTTCCTGGAGAAATTTTATTCAAGCTTTATGACACTTTCGGATTCCCCGTGGATCTGACCGAAGTCATGGCTCAAGAAAAAGGTTTTGCAGTGGATCACTCAGCTTTTCAAGCTGAGATGGAAAAAGCAAAAACCAGATCCCAAGCCAGCTGGAAGGGCAAATCTTTAGAAACTTCTGAAGCACATTTGATCAGTTGGTCTCAAGAGGTCATGAAGAACACTCAAGCCACTCAGTTCACAGGCTATGACAATTTACAGGCCACATCGAAAGTTCTCGCGATTTCAAATGGTGAAAAGTCCGTCAATGAACTCAAAGAAAATGAATCTGGAATTGTGATTCTCAATTCAACACCGTTCTACGCTGAAGGCGGAGGCCAGGCTGGCGACATTGGTGAGCTCAAAACTTTATCAGCAAGCGCCAGAGTCACAAACTGCATTAAAAAGAATGATGTCTTTCTTCATTTCGTCGAAGTCAAAAGTGGATCTTTAAAATCGGAAGACGTTGTGACTTCAGTTGTTGATGTGGTGAACAGAAGAAATACAGCAGCTCACCACTCGGCGACGCATCTTATGCATGCAGCACTTCGCAAAGTTTTAGGCACCCACGTGACTCAGGCAGGATCTTCGGTCGAATCCAATCGATTGCGTTTTGACTTTACTCATAATCAATCACTCACACCGCAAGAAATTTCAAACATCGAAATGTTGGTGAATGAGGAAATTGCAAAAGGTCTTGATGTTCAAACAGATCAAATGAAGCCTGATGATGCCATTAAGGCCGGTGCACTGGCTTTATTTGGTGAAAAGTATGGCGATTCCGTGCGTGTTTTAAAAATGGGTGAGTTTTCCACAGAACTTTGCGGTGGAACCCATGTGAAGAACACCTCACAGATTCGTTTGTTTAAATTAATTTCTGAAAGTGGAGTGAGCTCTGGCGTACGTAGAATTGAAGCTGTTGTTGCCGATACTGCTGTGGAATTTGCTCAAAAATCCATTCATCAATTGGATGAAGC
>CAZPBD010000013.1:1331-22260 GCA_964584655.1 uncultured Pseudobdellovibrionaceae bacterium
GCTCAAATTTCTGATCAAGTTCGGGACCGCATGCAAAGTGGCGTTGTCGTTCTTCTAGGAAAAGGCTCTGGCCAACATCCTATTCTTGTTTCAGTCAGCAAAGACTTAACTGCCAAAATTAAAGCGGGGGATCTGCTTCGCGAAATGGCAACCGTCATGGGTGGCAAAGGTGGCGGAAGACCTGACTTTGCTCAAGGTGCAGTTCCGGATGCGGGGTCATGGAAACAGGCTCATGCAAAACTTCGAGAGCTACTAGCTTAAGTGGGGACTTCACAGATGCTTTTTAAGTTGATACCAGTACTTGCGCTGCTTTTTTCTGCTTGCGCAAGTGTTCCAACAAAAGTGAGTACATCTGAAGCTTCCAAAATTAGAAAAGTAACTGTGATCTCAGCACTTGGGAATGAAATCACCGCCCAACATATGACGACGGCACAAAAAGTTTCAGGTGTTGGTGCCTATGAAAAAGACATTCAAGTTTTAAGTTGGATGACAGACCTTGAGATCGAAAAATCCATTGGAAAAGAATTAGAGAACTCAGGAAGAAAGTTTATCCCATCCAAACTTTCACATGTCAGTCGTGTTGATCTTGAGCTTGAAGTTCAAAAAATAGGAAATCAATTTAACAAAAAAGCTCTCGAGCATGCCCAAAGAACTGATGCCGACTATGCAATTATCATAAGTCCCTATTCCATCATTCGTAGGTTTGGCGCCTTCCGTGGGCAAACCTCTGCATTGCTTTTATCCTGTGGGCCCAATGATCCCGCTCCTCGGATGGCTATGATGTACAGATTTTCTGTCTGGAATATTAAAGATCAATCCCAAGTCGCAGGCTCACCCATGCTGATTGAAGCTAAGTCCAATGTTGATTTCAATTGTGATCAATTGCCAAAGGCTGAAGACAAAAAGATCGAAGAGTCCTACAGAGTGGCTCATGCCACTTCGATCAAAAGAATCGCCACAGAGTGTGTTCAAAACTCAGGTTTAAGAAAGTAAACTGCTGAATAAAAATGTGTCTGTTTTGATTTAGTCTTGAATATTGATTGAGACTTCTTCGAAGTCACAAGACCACTCATCCCAACGAGCCACCACATCACGTAGCAAACCTCGAAGGACATTCGCATCTTGACCGCAAAGATCGGGGCCGCGATTGCAACTGTCAGTATACTCTCCCACTTTTTGGGATTTATCTGACCAATTTAATTGAGCATAGGGATATCCGTAAACCTGAGCACAGGCGATGTCTTCATTTTCAACTGGTGGCTTTGATTCACACAAACTTGATGCATTCATCAAATCGTTGATCGTTCCAACCATTGAGCTCGAGAGACACTTCACCACTGATTGGCCAGTCGTCAGATTCATTTGAGTCAGTCGGCCACTTGAAAGATCTAAGTTAATTTTGATTGAGTCATCTAGAGTTAATATATCGATATTCTGAGCCTGCTTAAGATCAGGATCCTCAATTTTGCTTTGACGAGGGGAATTCGTGTCAGATCCAGAAGATGAGCCACTTTGACTGCAGTTTTGAAAACTGAGTAAAACGAAAAGACCACCGATTGATAATGGAATCCACTTGTTCATGAGACTCCCCCTTAAGTATTAATGTTAAGGTCAATCATCCAAGAGTTCGACAAAAAAAAAGGGATTTCTCATATTGAGAAATCCCTTTAAATAATTCAAAATTACTGATCAGTTTTCGACCTGAAGTGACTCAAGTCGAAACGAACAGATTACTTACACTGCAAAGGAAAGAATGTGTCGTTCACAGAAGCAAATCCTGTGTAACCAGCAGCTTCTTTAGAAAGAACCAAAAATCCAGCGCCGACAACGGAACCGTTTTCTAGCTTCACGCCCTCTTTAACGATCAAAGTCACAAGCTGACCAGCAGACAGACCTGCGCGGAAAGCGCCTTTTTCCAACTGGTTGAAATAAACCAATTCAGAACTAGGAGTGTTGATGATCAAAGTCATGAAATCACCTTGAGCTTCTTCAAGAGCTTCAATTGCCACAGTGATCACAGGAGTTCCACCTTCAACAGGCACAACACAAGAGAGTGTGAGTGGAGCTGTTTGAGCTTGAACTGCCAAAGAAAGTAACAATGTTGCGAAAAATGCTTTCATGAATCCTCTTTTGTTGAGTGTGTAGGTAGCTGATAGAAAAAAGACCTTCTTTTGGAAGGTCTTTTTTAAAATTATCTCTTTGAGTATTGGTAGCGACGACGTGCGCCTGATTGACCGTACTTTTTACGCTCAACCATACGAGGATCACGGATAACGTATCCTGCTTTTTTCAACTGAAGTTTCCATTCAGGATTGAAAGCGATCAATGCGCGAGTCACTGCATGGCGAATGGCTCCCGCTTGTCCAGATTCACCACCACCGGTGACAGTCACTTTCAAATCAAACTTTCCAGTTTGAGCCAAAAGTTCCATGGGTTGCATGATGACCATTTGAGATTGAAGACGAGTTAAATACTGGTCTGCTTTTTTACCGTTGATAGTGAGAGCGCCTTTTCCGGGTTTCATGAAAACACGGGCAGCGCTGGTTTTTCTTCGGCCTGTTGCTAGGATGTATTGTTCTTTAGATTTGATTGCCATGATGACCTACTTTTTTAGACCTTTGTGAGTTGGAATAACATATGCTTCGGGTTTTTGAGGAGCATGTGGATGATCCGCGCCAGGGTAGGCTTTCATTTTTTGGATCAGGTGTCTTGAAAGTTTGTTTGTGGGTAACATTCCACGAACAGCTTCAGACAACACGAACGTTGAATCTTCAATCATCATTTCACCAGCTGTTTTTGATTTCAATGAACCAAAAAAGCGTGTGTGTGTGAAATAATTCTTAGTTTCTGATTTGCGGCCTGTGAGCTGAATTTTATCAGTGTTCACAACAACAACAAATGAGCCAGTGTCTACGTGAGGAGTATATTCAGGTAAATTTTTTCCTCGTAATAGATTGGCGATGTGAGTAGCAACGCGACCGACTCTGTGGCCAGCGGCATCGATAATAAGCCATTTGTGGTTTACTTCTTCAGGCTTGGCGTTAAAAGTTTTCATAGTTTTCATATTGTGCTCCAATGACAAGACCACACTTTTTAAAGTTCGCGGCACCTATTGTCAAGTTCTCGTGGATAATAAACTTTCCAAAGAAATAAACCCTCTGGAGGCGCCGGTGGTCCAGCTTTCTGGCGATCCAGCAATTCCAGAATTCTTTTCATCTCTGAGGCTGGTGCTTTTTGCTTCTCGAGCATCAACATGGTTCCCACAAGGTTTCTGACCATTTGCTTAAGAAATCCCGTGCCTGTGACAGAAAAGACTAGCACTTTCGGTGACTTACGTACCCACTCAGCTTTAAGAATTTTGCGTTTTGTATGAGCCACTTCCGTGCCTACGGACTGAAATGACTTAAAATCGTGATACCCAATGATCTCTTTTGTGTATTGGTTGAGCAGATCCACATCCAAAGGAAACCTCACCCAATAGGAATGGGGCCTTAAAAAGGGATTGGATCTGGAATTGGAGTAAATGAAGTACTTATAGGTTTTAGCCACCGCCGATAAAGTGCTGTGGAAATCTTTGGGGGCAATCCAAACTTTTCGAACTGTAATCGTGGGTGGGAGCAGGGATTTCATGGCCCACGCCAAATCCCAAGTTTGAAAGATTTTTTCATCCTTTTCCACAGTGAAATGGCAGTGTTGAGCCAAGGCATGAACACCGGCATCCGTGCGGCCCGAACCAAAGATTTTGATCTTCTGTTGGAAAACTTTTTCGAGGGCTTCCTGCAGGACATGGCTGACACTTTTTAGGGGGCCATGATTTTGCTTTTGCCAGCCACAATAGTTGGCGCCTTGATAGGAAACTTCCATGCGAATCTTCATGAGTTGACTGGTACACAATTCGTAACGATGCGTCAAGTTTGGGCTCAGCAACACTTTTGAGTATCATCTAAAAATTCAAAAAGGGGTCCCAATGAAACTCTATTTCTCTAAAACTTCACCTTTTGCTCGAAAAGTTCGAATGACTGCAACAGCCTTAGGTCTTCAAAATGAAGTGGAATTACTTTCCACGGATGTTTACGGAAACACAGATGCTTATAAAAAAGTAAATCCCCTGATTAAAATTCCTGCTCTCGAAACACGATCTGGCGAGATTTTAACGAACTCTCCCTTTATATGTCAGTACTTAGCAAGCCTGAAACCCAGTGAAGGTTTTTTCCCCATGTCTGATCAGCTTTGGACCGCTCTAAACATTCAATCCATTGCTGATGGGGGCATGGAGGCCGCGGTCCTTCGACGTTACGAAAGCCAAAGGTCAGCTGATAAATTTGATCAAGCTTTTGATAACAGACAAAAAGATAAAATTTTAAATGCTCTGGAGTTTTTGCAGAATCACTTGGCTCAACTATCAACTTTGAAACTGACAGTGGCAGAAGTTTCGGTGATTTGTTTTGTGGATTATTTGCATCTTCGTTTTGCAAACGAAAAACTAGAGAATTTATATCCTCGAATTTTCGATTGGACTTCAAAATGGAATCAACACCCTGTGGTTAAAGAAAGTTCGCCTTTGTGATTCCATTAAGACTCAAGCCAGATCAGGATTTGAAAAACCAGATCCAAGAGGAGTGTCACAAACACAATGTCACAGCGGGCTTTGTTGTCAGTGGTATTGGGTCACTGAGAACTTTAAGAATCAGGCTTGCGAATTCAAACAGTGTCCTAGAAAAAAATGAAAAATTTGAAATTCTGACTTTACAAGGCAGTGTCTCCAAAGAAGGGCTTCATTTGCACATCAGCGTGGCTGATCAAAACGGACAGGTCTTAGGTGGCCACTTGATGCCAGGTTGCGTGATCTACACGACTGCAGAAATTCTAATCATGCCGTTAAAGGATTATGAATTTAGCCGTGCTCAAGATCCAAAAACTGGATTTTTGGAATTAGAGATCAAGAAGTTGTGAACGCCTTTCTTTACAGACAAAAATTATTTTTGCCCCGCATAGCTACTGCTTTAAAGGAAATCTTGGGCGTCGCGGCCGAGGTCTTTTAGAATAGATCTGACTTTGTCGTAGTCATTGTCGTTTGCGACCTCAAAATCAGTAACATTGAACAAGGCTTTAAATGTTTTCAGACCTTCTTCGGATTTTACAAACGTTCGTAACAACTCAACGATTTTATTTTGAAGTTCGATGGGAATATCTTTTCTAAAAATCACGGGATCATTTGGGATTGGTCCGGTTTTTTCTAAGATTACCACTTTTTCATCCACATCTGGATACTGTGCTCTCACTAACCTTCTGGCATCCATGGGCTGACCCTTGTCGTTTTTTTCTGGTACGTGGAAGGTGGCCCCAGCATCCACTTGCTTTTGATAAACCATGCTGACAACAGAATCGTGGCGACCGGCAAAGACAAACTCTTTGGGTTTTAGATTTCTTACTTTGAAAAGTTGAGCCGCTAATAAGTAGCCTGAGCTAGAGGCAGGATCGACAAATGCAAATTTTTTCCCATCGATATCTTTGATGTTTTTGATTCCATCCTTGTGAGCAATAATTTGGCCGAAGTAATGATTTCTGCCATAGCTAATGATTCGAAGTCTTGCGGTCACTCCGTATTTTTCGTGGGCCAGAATATAACCGAATGTATTCACGATACCGACGTCAGCACGTTTGGTTCCGAAGGCTTCTACCAATGCGATGTAACTGACTGGCACTTGCACATCAAACACCAGGCCTGTTTCTTTTTCTAAGTACGCTTTCAAAGCTTTTGATGTGTCTTTTAAAACTTGGATTTCTTGACCAGGAACAAGGTAAAATTTGATTGGATTTTTAGCAGTGCCGAGCTCGGCTTTTTTAGTGCAGGAAATTTGAAGCAAGGAGAGCGAAAGCAAAAGAAGGACTAGTAGTCTGCGCCCAATCCCACACTGATCTGACTTGAAGTGATGTCCAGATCCTCGTTGAAGCCTTGATTGAGTCGATATTCCATTGATAGCCATAAATTGGAGTAACCATACTCTCGGTCCATAACAAACGCCAGTTTCTTATTAAAAGACGTTAAATTCACAAGAAGTCCACCACCACCGTAGCCAGCAGGTGAGCCGACCGTCTTGGTATCACCGTCATCCCGGTACTCGACAAATCCGTTATAAATCAGCCCGCCCGTCACATAGGGGACAAACCACTGCTTGTTAAAATACTCAAATCGATAAATCACACCGGCAAAGAGTGGGATTGAAAACAAGGTGAAACCCTCGAGTGGTTCACGGTCCACACCTGATGCAAAGTATCCGCGGCCGTTAGAGATCGATAGACCCGCTCCCACTTGGAAACCGGCTTTTCCATATTTTTTGAGTGGTTGCCATTCATAAATGAAATCCAGTCCCACCAAATCACCTGAGCCGTAAAAGTCATTGTAGTTCAAGTCTTGGCCGTCGATATTGATCGAAATATCAGGTGACGACTGAGACACGAATCGAAAGAACAGCGAGTAATCTTTTTTAGATTTTGTCTCGACTTTGTAGTGATAAACGCCGTCTTCATCGATGAGATACAGCCCGTCTTTGGATCCTGGATGCTCGATTTTTTTTGTCTTTAAAATATTTTTTCCATCCCGTTGGTTCATCCGAGGTGCTTGTCTTTGAGACTGAGAGGCTGCGGAGGGAATCTGTTGTTCTTGTTGAGAATAGGAAACGCAAGAGAACAAAAGGCTACTTATCAAAACGACTAGTTTTGATGACATCACAAAAGCACCTGGCGACGACGTCTTAAATAAAAGGCGACAAGAAGAAACGGCGCTAGCAGAATTGAAAAGCCGTAATCCAAAATTAAATCAGCTAACAAAATCACCGGCCACAAAAAAACCCGAACGAAGGATTTTAAAACTTCATTTTGAGCCACCAGCTTTGCGATGGGGGGACTGATTTTATAATAAAGTTTTACAAACTTTCGACCCATCCATGTTGGAACAAGGATTTTATTTTTAAACTCACGCAGTCGATTCACATGTTGATCAAGTGAACTTCCATAGGCGGCTGTTGCAATGAAACAGTTTGCATCTGCAAGCAAGCCTAAAACTTCGGAAGGCGTCGTACAAGTATTGCGACAGTCAGACAAGGGATCATTGAAGGCCCCTGCAACATTGCAATCCGTTGAGGAAATATGATCAATATTGCCAGCGGTGTCTTGGCTTCCCATTTTAAAACAAAATCGCTCATCATTGGCTAAATCATCTATTGAGGCACTGCTGACATCCCCGTCAGCTGAAACTGAAACTTCACCTAAGTTTGCGGCAGTTGTGATGGCATTAAAAGTCGCGATGTCATTTGAAAAATCATCACCTGTCGTGCCCGTCCCAGCTAAAAACAAAACAAGTTTATCATAGGTGACACCGGTGGCTCCTGTCGCAGGAAAATCAGCGGCGATTCCTAAACCTAAATCCCTGTCGAAATAAACTTTTCCGTCCCCTGGGTAAACTCGAAAAAAGCAAGCACCGCCGGTCGTTACGCAAGCACCAGGATCAGGCTCTGGAGCAGCGGGCGGAGAGGGCGTGTAGGTATTTTGAGCTGCATTTGAAACACCAGGAGTGATATCAATAATTCGCGAGACAAATTTAATATTCACTTTCTCGTTACCAATCGAGCTGCAGTCAGCACCCACTCCAAATGTCAAAGTTTGACTGACATTTGTTGCACAGGTGGAGTTTCCAGTGGTGATTCGATTACAAACGTCTGACCAGGTTGTCGAAAGGACTGTACTTAAATTCGTTGTCGTAGCGACTTCTGTTGTTCCGTTACACAGCAAATATTTTACATTTGCCGTAGTCACAGTGGTTGAAGCTGGAATTGTAATCACAGTGTCTGTGAAAACTCCTTTTCGATTGCAGGCCACTTGCTCATTACCTAAAGCTACATTCCCAATACAAGTGTCGCAGGTACCAGATGTCGTGCAGCCAGGGTAACCAGAGACCACAACACCCGTTCCGCCTTGAATGCCGCCGTAAACAGTGATGCTGGCGTCAGTTTCTCGAACTAAATTAGAAACACCTGTCACATCTGAGACAGTGACCGCAGAAAAACACGAGATGGAATAAAGTAAGAGCAAAATGATTTTCACTCTTTAAGCCGATCATAGGCCTGGGCGAATGTCAAAAATTCCTTCGGCTATTTGAATACCGTTGAGGGCAGCTCCCTTTTTGAGATTATCAGCCACCACCCACATCATCCAACCCATGGGGCGACTGGGATCTTTGTGAATACGGCCGACAAAAACATCATCTTGGCCTGAAGCCGTTCGTGCTAACGGATACATGGATTTTTTAGGCTGATCAATGACTTGAATGCCAGGAAATTTTTCGAGAGCTGCCACGATCTCATCCCGATTGGTTTCTTTTTTTAAAGTGAACCATACAGCTTCGGAGTGAGCATTGAGAACAGGGACACGTACGGTGAAAGCTGAAATTTTTAAATCAGGCTGACTGAGGATTTTTTTAGTTTCAGACATGACTTTCACTTCTTCGCTGCTGAATCCCTCATCGTTAAAAGAACCAATATGAGGAATGGCATTGAACAAAATGGGATGAGGAAAAGCTTGAGTTTTTGGCTCTGGATTTTTGTAATCTGCTGTTTGGCTAAGCAGCTCTTCGTAACCCGGAGCCCCTGCACCGGTGACGGCTTGATAGGAGCTCACTTGTACGGATTCCAAACCAAATAAATCCTGCAAAGGTTTGAGTGCCATCACAAGTTGAATGGTTGTGCAGTTGGGATTTGCGATAATTTGCGGCTTCTTTTTATCCACTGCACTTAGATTAATTTCGGGAACAACAAGGGCACAATTTGGATTCATGCGAAAGGCTGCTGAGTTATCCACAACAAAAGCCCCAGATTTCACCGCTTGAGGTGACCACTCAAGACTGAGATCATCACCAGTGGCGATAAAAACTAAATCCAGGCCGTCAAAACAACCGGCTTTTAAAACTTCTGTTGGCCAACTTTTTCCAGCACAGGTGACAGATTTTCCCACCGAGCTTTCGCTGGCGAAAGCTTTGATTTCAGCTATGGGAAATTTTCTTTGATCAATCAGATTTAAAAATGTTTGGCCCACCATTCCGGTGGCACCAACGATACCAACTTTAAGTTTTTTGTGTGGGCTCATCTTCGATTTCTTCCATTAAATCTTGCTCGTTTGTTGCATGAGGTGCGTACACACTGCTTCTCATTTTTTTAACATTTTTCCCGAGTCTAAAAATTCCGAAGATGGCGCCAATAGCAGCGTAGGTCATAAACAAGACGAACAACATCACTTCGGCCCGCATGGCCACAACCACGATGATTCCAAGACCCATAATCAAATAGTGAAAAGGAAGTCTTTCCTTTAAGTCCAGATCTTTGAAACTGCGGTAGCGAAAAGTGCTGACCATCACGAGAGCGAGCAAAATTGTCATAAACAAAAGAAGTCGGCTACCAGTGGGATCCCAACCTAAATCTGTAAATGCGATCACAGAGGATGCCACGATACCCGCAGCCATCGGAATTGGTAAGCCTTGAAAATAGTTACCCTCGACGACGTTCACCTGAACATTAAATCTGGCCAGTCTTAATGCACCACACGCGACAAATAAAAAGCACCCCACCCAACCGATTCTTCCCAATGGCTCGAGGGCCCAGAGAAAAAGCAAAATGGCCGGCGCAACTCCAAAGCTGACCACATCACAAATGGAATCGTATTCGGCTCCAAATTTAGAAGTGGATCTTGTCAGTCTTGCTAATCTTCCATCCAATTGATCGAAGATGGCTGCGACAACAATGGCGTAAGATGCGATTAAAAATTCGCCTCGAAGGGCTTGGATGATCGAGAAAAAGCCAGCAAACAAATTACACGTCGTCATCAAATTCGGCAAAATGTAGATGTACATGGCGATTTTTCGGCCTTGATTTTCCGCAGCGTCTTGAGCGTCGTAAGAACTGGTGGGCATGGGATCTCCGTTATGGACTGATCATTGTCAATTGATCGGTAATATTAAATAAGTAGAAAAGAACTGATAAACCCAGAGCAGACAAAATGGGCATCGTTAAATTATCATCCAGCTTTGCAATGGGTAAAAGTTCAGCAAAAGCACCGATCAGACCTGCAATGATTGAAACGACCAAGTGTCGACTGAGGCTGAGACCATAGGAATTTAAGTAAAAGAAAGTCAGAACTAAACAAACAACAAAGGCTGCTAAAAACCCTTGAATGGTTTTACCACCTAAAATTTTATCTTTACCGTAGCGAATGCCAACGTAGCTTGCGATGGGGTCGGCAAAAGCCAAAAATAAAATCGACAATGATACAATTGGTTTTGGAAAAATAAGAACGATCAACAAAACCCCGGTCAGCAAATAAGTTGTACCAGCAATTCCTTTGAGTTCTTGATCCCGCATCAGGGGGCCCATAAGAGTGACAGAAAATTGGTTGAGCTTTTCAAATTTTTGCCTGAGGAAATCCACAGAAATAAAAAGAACAAAACCTGCTGCTAACAACCAAGTCGAAACTTGGTAACTTGCAGCTTCAAAAATAAAGAACATCATTGAAACTGTGGTGAGATGCCAAATCTTACGTGCTAAGTGAATGTCACTGCGGTTTTTCAAATCTCGCCATTCCATAAGGGGTTCAAACATGCTCCGAAACTACAGAATGAATGCGTTTTCCGGCAAGTGCCAATTGCGTGTTTGTTGCGACGAATTAATTTTGGATAAAAGTGTTAAGAATCAGCTAGATATGGCTGCTCTCAACAAGAACGGTTTGCTCTTCTGATTGACCGTCTTGGGATTGAACTCGAATTCGAATTTTATTAGGACCGTTTTTAAGCTGAATCAAGTCAGTTTTATATTCATCAGAATTCAAATTAAAAATCGAAGCCGTGAAGCCATTGCTTTCGTTCGTGATCTCAACAAATTGACTCTTGCTCGGTTTGCAAAAGCGTCCTTTGATTTGAGCCCAAGGACTATGGACCTTCATTTCATTAGCTAATTTTCGACCACAGTTGAGCTCAATCAAGGCCTGCTTTTCAAGATCCTCTGAAGTCATCTTTGAACTAGGTACTGCCGCAGGTTTACGACTGGGAGATTTGTGCAAAGTTACTTCTGCTAAAGTTTGACGGTAAAAACTCTTCAAAGAGTCTGCGTAGATCACGCTCACTGCTGCCATCATAAATACAAACAAACGTACCGCCATCATATTGACGTATCGGATGTCGATGACGAAAAGCTAAGGCCTTTTGAAAATTCTCATTATGAGAAACAGACCGTTTTGTTTAAGAACAGGCTTCGTTATTTCTTATCAATACTGATCGCGAATTTTTTAATTCCTACGGTCTTAATGAGGTCCAAAACCTGTACCACAGTCCCGTGGGGCACATCTTTATCCGCAGAAATAATGGCTTGAATGTCAGGGTTTTCTGCAAGTGCTTTTGAGGCCTCTGCACTGATGGTATTGGTGTCTGAAGGCTTCCCGTTCAAAGACAAATTTCCATTGGCTGCAATGGTCACATTGATTTGAGTTTGGACCGTTTGCTCACCGCTGGCGGCCTGCGGAAGGTTCACTTTAATTGATGGTTTCATGATCATCGGTGCCGTCACCATGAAAATAATGAGGACCACAAGAATGATATCGACCAGCGGAACAACGTTGATATCGGCAATGGCTTCATCACCCTGATTGTATTTGCCTGCCATAGTTCTACAGACCTTTCTTTTTTGCGTAAGCCATTCCGAGTTCTTTAACTGCATCTAAACTTTGAAGGATACCCTTCACTTGTTTATTAAAATAATTGTAAAAAATAACAGCTGGTATTGCCACAAAAAGACCGGCTGCCGTTGCAATCAAGGCCAGTGCAATTCCTGCCATGACAGTTTGTTGTCCAGCATCTGAAGCTTGAGCCAAATCATTAAACGCTTTCATAATTCCTAACACTGTTCCAAAAAGTCCAATGTAAGGCGCATTCGATCCGATCGTTGCGAGGAAGTTCAAAAATCTTTCCAAATCCGGACGCTCAGTCAGAGAGTAGGTGTTAAAAACTTCTTCCAGACCCTTACTGCCTGCATCCTTCATATGCCTGATGGCGTAGTGAGCGGCTCGACCTTCCAGTGAATTCAGATCCTTTGCAATTTGCTCAAAATCATCAACAGAATTTCCTTGAAGAGCGAGCTTGATACGAGCTCTGACCTTTGCAGACTCTGCAGAGACCTTACGAAGTGAAAAGAATCTTTCTAAAATCATTCCAACGCTGAGGATGCTGAGGACGATCAGAATCCACAAGACGACTTGATCTAGGTAGTGAGCGACAGAAATAATTTTTTCAGTGAGCAACATGGGAGCCCCTTTCAAATGACGTATTCTTAAGTTGTGTCTGAAGAATCTACTGGTATTATGCTGAAGTGCTGCTTGCGGGGTCAACTTATGAAGCATCTCATTTTGTTTCAAATTTTAATCTGGTCTTTTTTCTTAACCCAGTTGTTAGGCTGCACAAGAAATTCCTCTGCAAACTATATCGTTGTAGCCGTTGATCAGTTGAGCTTTGCGGATACCTCCTGCAGTCAGGACCGCTCCGAGAAAAATTCTGGAATCGCTATTTTGTGCAACGAATCAGTTAAGTGGACTCATGCCTACACGACCAGCACTTTAAGTGGTCCGGCCATGGCCAGTCTTTTGACTGGTCAGCATCCCATTGATACCAAATTTCAACACAACGGGCATTTTCTATCGCCTCAGACACAAACAGTGGGAAGATTGGCTCACAAACAAAACTATCGAACTTTGTTTTTGTCCGGGGGGCCACCCATTCTAAAAAAGAGCGGCTTGGGTGCCGGTTTTGAAACCTTCGAGGATTTTTTGAACATAAACCAAAGCCCTTGGCTTCGAAGTTTCAAAAAAAATTCCAATGTTTTCAGCGATTGGTTGGACGATCTCAATAACGAGTCTTTCTTCACTGTTTTTTATGTACCCGACCTGAGGTTTCTGAATCGACCGCTGGTCAACTCCTTCGGTGATCCCCGAGAAAAAAGTTTTGACAGCCAATTTGAGGAATTTGATTCGACCCTTTTCGACATGATCCAAAAAGTGAAGAAAAAAGGACTTTGGGATTCCACTCATTTTTTGCTGGTCGGACTTCAAGGTCGAAATCTTTATGATCGTAAAGTGATCAACCCCAACATGAACCTGCATAGCGAATCTTCTCAAGTGGCTTTTTTTTGGAAACCAAATCAAATCAAACGAGACGCACCGGTCAGTTGGACCATGGATAAAAATATCTCCATCGCAGATGTAGGAGCATCTCTGATTGAAAGTTTGGGAGGACAAATTCCCCGTGGACGTCTAGAAACAGCATCTTTGCTACTTTCGTTAAGAAAACCAGATTCAACTTTTAGTAACTCACGAGTTCATTTGATCGAATCCTCGTGGGCTCAGTGGCAACTCAATGCCCCCGTTCAATATGCGCTCATTTCTGATGAAGAGCTTTATCTGCACGAAACCACACCAAAAGTTTATAGAACTTTGTCTGACCGACTCGAAACAACTCCTTTAACTGGATCTCTGGCTGAAAATTCCATCGCCATTTTTAAGCAAGTGGCAACAGAACTTCAATTAACCCCATTTGTGACACCCGAAATTCCTGTGCTTAGTCGATGGAATTTTAATTACTGGGACTGGCAATCGGATCAATACTCAAATATCAAATCAGGAACGGCTTCGACTGCGTGGAATGACATTCCCATTCCCTTGAGACCATGGACTGCAAGATCTCTAATTGAAAGTAATGATTGGAAAAGTTTAAAATCTGCTTCCGAATCTTGGAAAGTTCCTCAGCTTCAGTGGTTAGCACACAAACAATTAAATTTACCCGAAGTTAAAACCGACCCTTGTTTAAGTCTTCAGCCTCTCAATATTCAAAACAATAAAGACTTGAAGCTATGTAAGGATGCGGGATTCATTGATTTACTGGCCTCTTTCAATAGCGAAAGTAAACTTCGTAGGTGGGAAAAAAACCTCGAGGAAAAATTAATTTTGACTTCGATTCATCGGATGAATCGTGCATTGTCCGGAATTTGGGACATCGAAGAAGACATGGAAACAGTGGTTTCACGAGTGGAAATTTACTTTAGAACACCCGAACATCGTACTTTTTTTAGAAATGTTCAGAGGCGCATTAAATCAATCGAGCTTCAATCGACCCAGCCAGAACGGTTGTGAGTTGTTTTCTTGAGTCAATTCATCAGTCCAAGTTTCCAGATCTTTTTTAGACTCTAAAGTCCAAATCGACTTTGGCAATTGGTTCGAAGAAAGTAAAATAAGTTCATCATTCTTATCCAAGTGAAGGTCCCCGCATCTTGGCGCAACAGTGGGTTCTGCTCCTAAATAATAAGAAGGCAGAGGAAACTTCTGCAAAAAGCTTGAGCTCTCGGGAAAACAAGAAATGGGTTGGGTCGCTTGATTGGCTTTTTTTAGCAATAAGTGAGGACATCCCAGCTGACACCAAGAGACATGATTTCGTTGAAATGCCAAAAATAAAAATTCAATAACGATTTCGTGAGTTTCAGAGTTGATATTACGAAATAGAAAATCATTCGCCATCAGAGCGGCCTGACGAAGTTGATTGGCGTTGTCCGATAGACTTAAGATTTTTTGAAATGCAGAAGTGTGTTCTTGGTCTTGCCTGACGGTCGTTAAATGTTGCACAACAAAATCCATGACCTTTTGGCATTCCTCTGGGGCACCCCAAGGGGTCATCATCAGTAGAAAACCACCACCGGGATCAGAATGAACAAGAGGTTTTGGTCGAAGCAAATGACTGCTGTAAGACCGCTCAGAGAATTTCATCACTGAGCCCCGTATTTTTTAAGTTTGATGTAGGCCTTTTTGTAGTACTCACCGTCTGGCAAATCCGTGTCTAAGATTTTTTTCCACTTTTCTTTTGCCCCAGCCCGGTTGTCTCCGCCATCCACGTTTCCAAAGCTTTCTTCTAAAACACCTTCTTGGTAGTAAACCATCATATTTTTTCGCAGATCATTTTTTATACTATCAGCAAGTTCTTTCAGATCTTCTCGAGTCGGATCGATTTGAATGGCAGATCTCAAAGTCAAAACAGCTTGCTTAAGATTTTGCGAAGCTTTGTGTTGTTCTGCTTCCTTTTCAAACTGTTTAATTTTTGTCGCCATTTCAATTTTCAATTTTTTCAATCGGTTCTGAGAAGTCTTCTTCAAATTACCAGGATCGGGTAATTTCGACGAAATCACAGAATTATAAGCATCAATCGTCGCAATGTAATCACCTTCTGATTCCGTCTTCTTTGCTTTCTCATAAAGATTTCTGAGTTGCTGAATTCTTTTATTGATTTCAGCTTGTTGCTCTTTTTTAACCAATCGATCAGCCATCAAAGATTGATACTGAGCCTTGAGTTCTAAAATCAGAGGATGTGCTGGATTCAACTGCAAAGCTTCAAGCAAACATCCGTCCAGTTGTTCTTCCGTTTGAAACTTCTGTAAATTTTTACTGCACTCGTTTGCGGCCACTTCAATTTTGGCCTCCATCACTTGACGATCTTTTTCTTCTTTTTCCTGTTTTACTAACTGCTTCTGAGTTTCGATGGCAGCATAAGCTGTGTTCTTCAGTTTCTCGGCCTCAGGATCTACCACTTTATAGTTCTTAATCAGATCTTCCACTTCCGATAACGAAAGACTGTAATTTCCTTCCATAAAGTATCTTTTGGAAAGCTCCAGTGATTGTCTGTACTCTGTTTTTTGCTGCGCCGTTAAACCCGACAGTGGGTCTGCACCAGCAGGTGCCTGTGCACTTGGCCGAGTGTTACTCGTGCCATCACCACCCATCATGTAAAGAACTCCACCGACGACAGCAATGGCACCAATCAGCATGCGAATTTTTTTTGTTCTTTCATCTGCAGGTGATGTCGCGGCCTCTGGAGCAGCGAAGACATTTTGTGAAGGGTCATAATATTGATTCTGGGCAGGAGCCTCTATCATCAAGGGCGAGCCTTGCTCTTCTTCATAGGACTCTTGATTGTAGCTTCCTGAAAGTTCGGGTTGTTCAATCACCATAGGAGCAAGATTCTCAACCTTCGAGAAAAAATGGGGATCGTGAACCTCAAAGACCATTTGATGTTCAAGGACTCGAATCATGTCTCCACTTTTCAAAGTAATGGTTTGCTGAGATTCGAGTAGTTTTTCATTGATATAGGTTCCATTGACGCTCGCTAGATCTGAAATTTCATAGCGCTGGTCCACTTTCCTGATTTCAAATTGCTTTCGGCTCACTCGGTGATCAGAAATGAGAATGTCGGCACCGGCATCACGACCCGCAATCCATCGATCTCGGCCTTCGAGTTTAAATTGATGAAGTGAATCACCATCTGCATTTACAATTTTCACTAAAGCCGAAAGACTGGCTTTTTGAATGACAGTTTTGTCTTCTGGATTAAACGTTTCAATTTTTGAGTTTTGAATGGCATGAGTCTCTGCCATTTCAGTCATAAAACTGAAATCGAAGGGACCAACTGAGAATTCATCAGAGTGGTTCAATTCAACGCTTAAGACAGGGGCACCTCGCACTGTCATATTGGCTAACTTAGAAATGCACTCAACACTTAGAACTGAACCCTCGAGTTTAATTTTCAGATGCTCTCGAGAAATCGCCTTTTCTGCGTCTAAAACAATGTCACTGTCAGCTTTACGACCAGCCAAATAGGATCGACCCGGCTCAAGATTGAGCTGATGATAAGGTTGACCTTGTTTTTTAATAATGAGCACTGCCATTAGTAGCGCCCCTCTAATGCCAGATTACACTCATCAAAAAAGTTTTTGATTTCACGGTATTTGGGATGCTGCTGGCTATTTTGAATCATAACCAACGCAGATTGAAAACTTGAACGACACAGTCGGTAGTTTTTCTTGTCTCGGTATCGCAAACCCTGAAGCATATGGAATTGCAGAAGTTCATCAAATTTAATTCGTGAAAGATGGTAGTATCTTTTCGCAATCGCATTGTCAGGATCCAGATTCAAAACCACCTGAAAATTATCACGAGCTCTGGCATAATTTCCTTGCTGAAAATCCCGGAATCCTTTGATCAAGTTTTCCTGGGACCTTTGAGCGCTGGTGGTTTGTAAGCTATCAAGTCTTTCTTGCAATCGCTTTTTTTCGTCGGTGGATTGTAAAATATCGTACTCAACCTGTTGTGAGGTTCGAAATGATTTAATTTCTTTTGGTTTTGAATCCTTCGTCAGCAACCATCCAAAAAATCCAAGGACCAAGATGGCAATGATGTAAAACTGCCGCTTGCCGCCTTGTGCGGGCGATTTCATAGCAGAATTTCTTGAAGCTTGTGGCTGAGGAGCTGTCCCCATCTTGGGAATTGAGTATTGGTTTTGCGGAGCCATGGGCTTGGGTTGAGCCATCACATTGGCATTCAGTTTATTCAGCGGTGTTAACTTCTTTGTTGAACTGGGAGCTGGAGGCTGCAAAGCCACACGCACAGTTAATGCTGACGCATCAACAGCAGCTGGCAGTTTTGGACCTTCAGCAACTAAAGTGGGGCCTTCATTAAAGACCTCAAAAATAGTTTCACCGACTTGAAGCTGAGCTCCAGCCGCTAGAAAACCCTCTTCCATCACCTTACCATCTAAGGTCACAAAGTTTTTTAGAGAGATATTTTTAAATTTATAATTGTCTGGGTTCTTAAAGATTTCGATGTGATTTCGACTGATTCGCCCATCATTGACTAGCTTGATGTCGTTATCTTCTCCTCGACCCACTTTTGTAACGGCTTGATCAAGAGAATAGATCTCGTTCAGGTGAGGCCCTGCCACAACTTTGAGTTTAAACTTTAAACCTGGTGAAATGACAGGAGCTGCGCTCAACCATCACCTCCTTGAGGCTTTACAGTGACAAAGAAATAGTCGGTGTGGCCATTTGTGTGCAGACTCAATATTTGGATCTGACACATATGTCCTGAGAATTCTAAAGTATCGAAGTGTGAAGTATAAGGATTTTCCTTCGACTTCATCATCAAACTTTCTAGGTTTTGCTGCAAAGGTGTGTCTGGAATATTCTTATAAGAATCCCCCGTCGAGTTTTGCCCGATGAGTTTTGTGAAAGCCTCGTTCATAGCCCAGATGACTTCATCAGATCCGATGGCAAGACTTGGACCGCTTGAAACAGCCACTAAAGATTGTGCTTCTTGCATTTTATTTGCTGAGCTCATTACCTTCTCGGCACCACTGGATTCCACTTGCAAGCTTCGGGACAGAAGTGAATTCATGTTACCAATCAGAGCTTGAAGATCTGGGTATAAGTAAGGAATCGTGATGTTTTCAGAGCGGTCTCTCATGGCTGTGTCGAGATGAAAATTCAATTCCTTAATTGGTTTTTCAACAAATTTCACTAGCAGATAATAGAGGATGGATCCGATCAATCCTGCAAGCACAAGAATTTGCATGAAAAGACTCAAAGCTCGGCTCTCATCTAAGACCATGCCGCTGACATCGTAAATGACAATGGCGTAGGCTTTGACACTCGGGAGTCCTGTGGCTGGATCAAATTGTCCAATGGGAGCACTTGCTCCTATTAATGTTGCACCAATTTCAGCTGTGATCGGGCGATCCTCTGTTCGAGCTTTGTGAACAAAGGATTGATCTGCGATTCGCCCTGCCTTCGAGGCCGGTGCTAGAATCGCTCCATCAGTTTTTTGAACAATGAAAACTTCTTTCACACCCTCTTCTAATTCTGCTGTGTGAGTGCTTAAATTTCCAAGCTGGCCTTCGAGTAATAACTTTTGATTAATCTCAGCTAAATGTCGGGCCACCGACTGGGCACGTCTCATACTTTCGCCAAGCACACTTTCCCGCGCACTTCTATAAGTGGGGATCATGGCAAGCAAAGTCACAGAAAAAACAAACAGAATCACGAACAGTGCAATGACCCAACGGAACTCGAACCACTCGCCCAATTTGTAGATGCCTGGCAGAGCAATTTTTTCCATGTAATCTTGAGACTGATTGATTATTGATTCGACCACATTTTGATTTTGCAAATGTTGTGGTGTCTTTCGATCTTGCTGCTGTTGTGGCATCATCTCGGGCATGTGATTTGGAAAAGGTGTCAGCTGAGGAGCTGCACTTCCCATGGAGTTCATCGCTTGCGGACGACGAACTGCTGGTTTGGGATGTCTTTTCTTAGGCTCTTGAGTTGGCATCAAATCAAAGATGATGTCATGAATTTGGATCTTATCGCCCAATCGGACGTTGGCACTTTGAATCTTAATTCCATTCAAGAAAGTTCCATTACTGGACTTAAGATCAACAAGAATGAGTTTATCTGGATAAACATGAATTTCGAGGTGTTCTTTAGAAATACCAGAGCTCTGGATCGAAACTTCACAGTGGGAAGCACGGCCAAGCAAGTTCTTACCCGCCTTCAGCGGAAAAACCTGACCCTGAACTGATCCATTCAATGCTCTTAGTGACCACATACGAGGTGATCTCCTTCTTTGATCTGATTTTGGCTTGCAAGCCCTGCACTCATTTCAATCACAGATCTTGCGCCCCAAACAGGTCCCACCCATCTCCAGGGACGAACATGATGAACGACTTTTTTAACTTCTCCGTTTTTATCCAAGAAGACACAATCAATTTCAAACTTCATAAAGCAAGTTTGAATGGCATTACAATGGTCAAAAAACAAAGCTTGATCAGATGGCAAATTCTTTTTCCCCATCAATCCCATCATGCGCTGCCAGTAGCCTTTGGCCACTTGAAGATTGGGAATTAGAATTTCTGAGTTACGTTTCAGCTTCATTTATTTCTTTCCGTAATAAAAACTTAAAACCATTGGACCCAGCACCATGATGAAAACAGCAGGAACAATAAACAACATCATGGGAATCAACATCGCCTGAGAAGCCCGAGCTCCTAATTTTTCTGCCCGAGTGAATCTCTCCATTCGCATTTGGTTACTTTGATCTTTCAACACTTGACCAATAGGAGCACCGGATCTGCCCGCATCAATCAACACGGCCACAAAGCTTGTGATTTCTGACATGTCTAAGCGCTCTGCGAATTCTTTGAGTGCCTGGTCTTTTGAAGATCCGATTTGGATGTCTTTCAAAACAACACCCAGTTCTTCAGCTAACACGCTGTCAGTGCCTTCTGCCTTATCTACGATTTTTTGAATGGCTTGGAAAAAATCCAAATTGGCTTCAACCGACAGAGCTAACAAATCGATGTAAAATGGCATGTCTGCCCGGACGCTGAGCTCACGTTTTTTCTTCATGGCATTTGCGTGGAAGATCGGCATGAAAAAACCAAAGGGCACCAGCAGGACAAAAATAAAATTTGAGAATCCCATCTCGAGGGCAAAATTCATAATTCCACAAAAGGCGGGAAAGAAAACCGCCCACAAAATTTGCAGACCAATAAATTCATCCACATTCAACTCTCGAGACAATCCACCCGTTTTAATTCTGTAGGCCACTTTCTTACGGTAGTCTTTGCTCTTCACTCGAAGAGCGTGCTGCAAAGTAAACTGATGAACCAAAGGCCTTGAAAGATTGATGATTCCACTTTGTGATTTTTTTGGTTGAGAACTATTTGCCCAGCTGAGTTGTTCTGAATCTGCATTGCTTGCAAGAACTGCACTCAAAAACAAATAGACAGCAATACCTGCAAAGGTAAGTCCTAAAATTAGAATCCATTCTGCGCTTCCCATTTCACCCTCTTTGTGTTCAAGTGGTGTTATGTACCAGTTGGTGCTTGCTTCAGCTTCCCCACGTCGACGTCAACTTCTGAAAGAAGCCGGATTTTCGTGTCTGGTTCAACCTTCTCAAGTATCGGAAAAACTTGAGAAAAACATGACTCTTGATCAGCATCTTTTAGAGCTCTCTAGACGTAAGAATC
>CAZPBD010000013.1:22270-40931 GCA_964584655.1 uncultured Pseudobdellovibrionaceae bacterium
TATAAACTCATTCACCTAGACCCCTTTTTACTTTTGGCAGCCGACACTGAAGTTGTGATGAATGACGCCACCATGGGAAAGCCCGAATCTTCTTCTCAAGCCTTCGCTTTCCTTAAGATTTTATCAAATGCCACTCATCACGTGAAGACGGCATTCACATTCATTAACTCAAAAACCCTCGAGGAAGTGTCTCATCTAGAGACAACAGAGATCATTTTTCGAGATTTAACGGATCAAGAAATTCTAGACTACGTTTCAACTAACGATGGTCTAGATAAAGCGGGAGGCTACGGAATCCAAGGTCCAGCTTCGAAATTTGTAAAAGAAATCAAAGGCTCCTGGACCAATGTCGTGGGGCTTCCCATGGAAGCTGTTTTGCAAACACTCAAAGAAAAGAATTGGGAGATCAAAGGATCTTGAAAAGTCTTTTTGAATTTCAAAAACAGGTTGAAGAAGTTTGCAAAAAAAATAATCGAGAACTCAAATCAGTTAAATTGGTCGCAGTTTCTAAAAAGCAACCCATCGAAAAAATCAGAACTGCTCTTGAGGCAGGCCATCTTGATTTTGGCGAAAACTATGTTCAAGAGGCGTTAGAAAAAATAAATCAAATTTCAAATCCCAACGTCAGATGGCATCTGATCGGGCCTTTGCAGTCCAATAAGATCAATAAAATTATCGGAAAGTTTTTTCTGATTCATTCGGTGGATTCACTCAAATTGGCTGAAGAGCTCAGCCAAAAACATGAAAGAGCGGGTTTGAAGCAATCTGTTCTTTTACAGTTGAATTTGGCTGAGGAAGAATCAAAATCTGGATTTTCGAAATCGGAATTTTTAAAAAATTGGGACCACTTGAGAAATTTAAAGGGCCTCAACATTCAAGGTTTGATGACAATGCCGCCACTGGGTAGCCCCGAAATTTATTTTAAAGAACTACAAAATTTAGCAAAAGAATTCAAATTGCTGGAACTTTCAATGGGAACAAGTTCTGATTGGGAGTCAGCAATTCAAAATGGCGCCACTTACATCCGAATCGGCACTGCCGTCTTCGGCGAAAGAGAGTAAAAATGGTTTCCTTTCAAAGAAGTCTGAAAATCGGATTTATCGGTGCCGGCAATATGGCCCATGCCATGATCAAAGGAATGGTCCAATCTGGAAAAGTGAACCCTGGAAAAATTTATGTCAGCTCCAGAACAAGTCAAAAACCTCAAAAGTTAAGAGAACTTTATAACATTCAAGTCTGTGAACAGAACGAGGAAGTTGTTGAAACCTGTGACGTGGTCATTTTAGCTATGAAACCACAGGATTTAAGATCGACCATCGAACCCATGCGAAGTGTTTTCAATGATAAACAAATTATTATAAGTTTGGCTGCTGGTCTCAGACTTGAAACCCTAGAAAAGATTCTTCCTGAATGTCGAATCATTCGATTGATGCCAAATACCCCGAGCCTCATTCAAAAAGGCTCCATCGGTTGCATCGTTGACGACGAGGGCGATGAGTTTTTGCGAGATCTTGTGGAAGATCTTTTCTCGTGCTTAGGTTCGGTTTACCACTTGGATACCGAAGAGCAATTTGAGTCTTTCATGATCGCTTGCTCAAGCGGTACCGGATTTATTTATGAATTGATGATGTACTGGCAAGAATGGCTCGAGGAGCGGGGCTTTGATGAAGCTGTTTCAAGAAGAATGACTCAGGAAGTTTTCCTAGGAGCCGCATTGATGGCTCAAGCGAATATCGACCAAGGTCTAGAAGAACTGCAAGATAAAGTGACCTCTAAAAAAGGAGTCACAGCAGCGGGACTTGATTCACTTCGAGAGCTAGAAGTCGAGCGCGCCCTCAGATTGAGTTTTGAAAAAGCGGATCTCAGAAACAGAGAACTGAGCCGTCAAACAAAATCAACTTGAAGTCTTTCAAGGCCAAGGGCTAGAATCGAATTTGTACTCTAACGATTCAAGGAGGAATCGATGGATCTGACGCCTTCAGAAATCGCACAGAAATTATTTACCAAAAGAATGATGGGATATGACCTTCAAGAGGTCACAGATTTTCTTTATGTTGTTTCAGCTCAACTTGAACAAGTGACAGCTGAAAGAAACCAACTTCGCGATAGCATGAAAGAAAAAGATCGCCAACTTATTGAACTCAAAGAACGAGACAAACTTCTGAAAGACACGATCATGACAGCCAGCCAAATGGCAGAGCGCATTCGTGTGGATGCTGAGCGCGAAGCAAAGATGATCACTCAAGAAGCAAAAACTCGAGCTGAATTTATCACTCGTGATGCCAGAGATTCCATTGGTCGACAATTTGAAGAAATCACGAATTTGAAAAAACAACGCATTCAATTTGAAACTCAGTTGAAAGCTTTGGTTCATTCGCACTTGGAATTGATGCAGCAGAATTCACGGCTTGTGCAGAATCCGACAACACCGGGGCACGAGGCTGAGATTTAAGGTAGATGAAAAAAATCCACCGTTTTCTTCTACTTATTTTGGTATTGAGCATCCCCTATTTAATTGAATACCAATCTTATGTGACGGGATACAACCCATGGGCACGGTTTGACTTAGGTCGGCTCTGTTCACAGAGCGAGCATATTCTTAAAGATGAAAGTGATCCTATAAAGCGAATTGGAATTTTATTTCAAGATTTGAATCAGGGTTTTTACTCACCATCTGCAAAAAATATTCTAAACGTGCTATCGATTGCAAACAGCGACCAAAGAGTCGCTCTTTTCGAACAAGGAATGCAGGAAATTGGCTTTCCTGCATATAAATGTCCTGCAATTCTTCAAATTTTAAAATAATAACCTTATCTATTAGGCTACAAACTTTTTTCCATAATTAAATCAGTCGTTCTGTAGCCCATAGAATTATAGAGATGAATAGCCACATCATTAAATCCAAAGACATGGAGACCAATGTGCTTCAGACCCTTGGATTTAACATCATCTTCGAGAAGCATCATTGCTTGTTTGCCGTAACCATGACCCCTGAACTGTTCTCGAATCATTATGTCTGCAATAAAAGCTTTCTTAATATTTGATGATCCACGAACACAATACCAAAGATAGCCGACATTGCTTTCACTGTGATCAATTAATGTATAGAGAAAATTGTCTTTAGAGTGATAGCCATTTGGTAATATTCTTTCGAAATCAGCATCGGCAATTTTTTCAGCTTCATCTCTTTTTAAATCATTTGCGTTGATTTTATCTTCTACGTAGCGAGCTCTACTCTCAGCAGAGAAAAGTTGAAATTCTTCGGGTGTCATTTTTCTTAGTTTTAACACTTTAGACTTCTTTCAAGCATAAAAAAATACAAAACCCCATCAAATGCTGCAAAGAATGCAATATTTGATGGGGTTAAAATTAGAATACCACTTGCTGAGCGAAGCTCTTCATCTCTTTCAGAGTTGAAGATTCCTTCTGATTCACTAACAGTTTTCGAATCTGAACCACTTCTTGATCCAAAACCTGGATTCGTGATCGTTCGATGGCAGCTGCCAAAGGCATCGATTTAGAATCCATGGCTGCTTGGTAAGCTCGCTTCGAATTCACTAAACCACCGCTGACAACTTTTGATTTCAACCAGTCTTTTTTGTCCACTGTTTCCATCAAGATTTGTTTGATTTGAGCAGGAGTCAGTTTTGTATTCAGATCTTTAACTTGAGCTGCCACACCTGCAACGTAAGGAGCGGCCATGCTGGTGCCTGACATCGGTAACGTAACTTGGTTATTCAAGCTCGGAACTGAACTTCGGATCGCAACACCTGGAGCTGCAATGTCGACAGATTTAAGTCCCACATTCGAAAATTCAGCAAGCTGACTGAAATCCTGAGTGGCTGCAACAGAAATACTGTTCGGCATTTTTACGTTCGCTGGAAAAGCAGGAAGCTGATCATTATTTGTTCCATCATTACCGGAAGCGATCACAAAAAGAGTGTTAGGAGAAGATCCAATCCACTTCTGACCGATGGGCTCGTACTGTCTGTAAATTTTTTGAGTCTCTGCCGCGATTTGAGCCTCTGTTGGCTCTTTGATTCCCTGAAGTCCAAGTGAAGCTCTTGCAATCGTTTGAAGGCTGACACCTAAACTGTAGTTTGCTACATCCACTTTTTGCTCATTAAGGTAAGAAGCTGCACTCAAGAAAGTTCCGTTGGAAATGGTCGCAATCAACTTGTAGATATACTCAGTGATTTTATCATACTTTGCCAAAAGACTTGCACTGGATGGGTTCGACGGCACAGTGTCCGGAAACACTCGTGCTGACATCATTTTAGAATTGGGCGCAAGCTGAGCCACGATTCCACCCACATGAGTTCCATGGGAGTACTGGCCGTAAAAATTAAGCTCTGCCAAAAGTTTATCTTTTTGCTCTTTTGGTAGATCTACGACGTTTTCTTTCCAGTATTTTTCATCTTCGGCTGTTTGTCGGTTGCTTTGAATTCGACCTAGAATTTCAAATATATCAAAGACCTTTTGTGAAACAGAGCTGAGATGATCTCGGAAAAAAACTTGGCCATAATCTTCAGCAAAATTCCAACCTACGATGTCATCAACTTTTCCATTGCGATCATCATCGACCATATTGTTTGGAATTTCTTTTACGTTCAGAAGTTCCCGGCCCGCCAGCCATTGATGTTGAAAATCAGTGCCAGAGTCTGTGATTGCGACTCGTGCTGCAAGGGATTGAATTGTGAAACTGAGTGATAAGATTAATATTAAAAATTTCATTATTTTTGCTCCTCAAATTGACCAATTAAGTTTTTGTTCATTTCAACAAACTTCATTTCGCCCTTTAAACTTTTTGGTAAAAATGGATTTAAGTTTTGGATATATAACCAATTTAACATCAGATTAGATTCAGCAGTCAGTTCATCACGGTAGCTCTGACGTAAAAGCGACGATTGCAAGAGAGCTTCGTCTTTGATGCCTGACTGCATGTAGCCTTTCAGGTATCCATCAAGAGTGTTTGTGATATTACGAGAAAGTGGTAATCCCACAATTCGAAGTCCTGCTGACAAAATCCAAAGGCTTCCCCGAGTTAAAGAAACTGCAGAGGGTCTTTGATAATCGTAAATTTTAGGTGCCCCGAAAGATTTAAAAGGAATGCTCTGCTCTGAAATCAAAGAGTGCGCACTGACCTTTTTGCCACCCTTTTGGCAGATCGCAAAGTAATCACTGACAATTTGCGTTTCACAACCTGTCTCGAGGACTAATCGTGAGTGCATTTTTGACATCATAATTTTGCGTTGCTTTTCCAAATTATACTTTGAAGCAGGTCCCATTTTTTCGATGGCTAACCAATCAAACTTTTGACCTTGGACGGCTGCTAAAATGTAACTGGTAATAAAATCAGATTTTTGACCGTACAAGATGTTCGAGGCACGGACTGTAAGTGTTTGATAGTCAGTGGGTTTTAATGAACTGTTCTTAAGATTCAATAAAACGCTCTCAAGTCTTAAATTTTGATAAGTGTACAGAAGTTCAATTTGTTCAAAAACATCGTCGATCACAACTTCCACAACTGATTGAATGGTTGGATTGGGAATTAATCGAGCCATTTGGCCCAAAATATCCCCAAGGACTTGACGAGTGAGCTTCTCAACTGGAGCACGGTACTGCTCTTGGAAATTCAGAATTTCAACTGGGCCACTGAATGGCAAAAAGCGTCCGTCTAAAATCACATTATAAACTTTATCTAAATCACTCCACTCAAACTTAACTGCTTTTAAGAGAAGCTCAGGATTTTCTGCCAACTGCTGATACAACGAATTCGTTCCACGACTTTCCAGTCTTTGAACTAAATTCTTTAAATCTGCTTTCAGGCTTTCATTTAAAACGAAAGGCTTTTGCAATTCCAGGTCAGCAAGCGTGAACTGCATCGGAAGTGCTGCACCCAATCTTGAGGACTTAAATTTCAACTTTCCAACAAACGAATTTCGAGACACGACTCGTGGATTAAATCGAGAAGCAAATTCCCGATTTCTATTTTGAATAGCTCCCCAGTTTTGATCAAGCGCATCCAAAAAATCCCGAGAAGTCAGATTCCGAACTGGAACCTGCAAGAGCTGCTTTTTTGCAGTCAGTGCACTGAAATTAGGGAAAGATAAATCGTAGATTCTGCAAGGATTACCAGCTGAATCATAAGTCAGAACGTATTTTTCAGCGAATAAAACCTTGCGGCTATCTTGGCAGGATAAATTTTCTTTTTGATTGAGAGACCAAAAGCTTTGCAAGTTTTTTAAACTTACTTTTCCGGATTCACTCTGATCTGTTTTCGAAGAAGCGAAAGGTTGAAGACCAATGACTCTTTGTTCGAGCTCAAGATCATCAGCCGACTTCGTTTGACCATTCACTTGTTGTGCACCTGCGGTGCCCGCGTGAAAAGCAAGTCCTATGAAAAGGACATTCAAGATCCATCTTAAATTTTGCATTTATTTTCCCCCTTGAAAATTTGCATTTTGTACCATTTAAGCTTGAGACCGAATTTTCATAAACAATACAAAATTCTCAAAATGCCACGGCGAATCTTAAAGAATTCTTAAGATCCAAGATAAAAATGTGTTTATTTTTTTATTTCAGTTGAATTTAAGGCTCAACAAGCCCAACAGCAGACTCTGTCAGTTTTTTTAGTCCCGCATTGGATTGAATTTCGCTCAGCAAACTTCTGATATCTCGAGTCACTGCCTCTTGATGATCATCCCAAGCACCCTCAAGAGAAGACTCTAAGCCCTCTTCCAATCGAATCAAAATTGAATTTGTCGTAAAGACCCATGCTGCTGGGCTTCCCCAATGAAGATCCAACGATTCGGGACGAATCAAAAACGAGCGTAGTTCTGTGACATGATCAAGCACGGCCTGGGTGATCAGTGGATCTGCATGATGAGATGAGTTCTGCAATTCATGATCAAGCAAGCCCGAATAATGAGCCAAAGGCTTGACCAAACCATGTAATTTTCTTCTCGCAGAAAGTCTTCGATCCAAGTACGAGTTAAATCGAAGCATCAAAAAACCAAGGACAAAAAAGAACAAGAAAGACAAAATCATCTATTTCTTTCTTTTCTTTTTGAGCTCAATTTTCATCTCGACATCATTCATTTGATTTTGAATATCTTGGCTACTGGGTCCATTGTTGATTCGATTGGTTGGTTTCACTTTTATCGCTGGTGGTGGAGCAAAGTACTCTTGCTCGTCACCTTGCTCTTGAGTCTCTTCCTTGAAATCAATGGAATCAGGATCGATGGCAATCCCGTTTCCTCGGGCTCGGCGTGGCGCGCTTTCTTTGAGTACCCGTCTTCGCCCCTTATCTGCAATGGGACCGAAATCCATTAATAGCGTAATACCAGCAAATATTCCCTTTGAATAACTTTCACCAGCGAGGTCTAAACCCAATCGGGTTTGGACTTTCCAGGTTTTAGAAAAATCGAAGTGAAAAAATCCTTCCGCTGCCACCGAGCTGGGATTAATGCCAAAAAATCGAGCGGCCCCTGCATTTACTTTTTCAATGAACTGAAGTCTTGGCAATGGAGCGTTCGTATCGCTGTCATCACTAATACTTTGAAATCCAAAAAGCCTTCCACCCCAAAGGATAGATCTGGATTGTCGACCCAATGCAACCGACCAGGGCAGCAAATTAGATCTTCCCTCACCTCGGCTCGAATATCCTAAGTAGCCGAAAAAATCGCTGGCTCCGAATTCAGTTTGCAAATGAAGTTTCAAGCTCATCGTTTGAGCGCCTTCGTTAACAAGAACATCATCTGAATCAAGACCGATGGTATCAAAAGGCATCACAAATTCAAATTCTGAGATGAGGTCGAAGGCCTGCATTGGAAATATATAGTCGGTTGAAAAACGCAGCTCATGAATTTGAGAGTTTGTGCGCTCTCCACCAGTAAAAGCAGTTGAGCTATTGCTGCTGGCATAGGAGGCCTTCATTTCGCCCTCAACAGCCCAGGCAGATCCCATTAAATGGCGAACTCCAAAAGGAAACTCCGCGAGCAAATATTCACCACTCGAATTCAACGAGACAGCTTCCCCGTCTGTGTCAAAATTTTCACTGGCAGAAAACACATCTGCACTGACAAAACCCACGAGGCCTTTATAATCATAACGTTTTGGACCATAAATCTTGGCTTGTGATTGAAAGTGGAATATTAAAAGAGTGGCAAGAATTAAAAATTTCATAGATTGATCATAGCAAGAGGAATCCAAATTGAAATCTCAAAGTTTAAAATCCGGTGATTCTTCAAAAGCATCGCAAATCGTTTTGTTTTTGACTGTGTTTTTGTATTTGCTTGGCTTTGGGATCCTCATCCCACTGATCCCCCATCTTGGTCGAGATCTAGGTGCGACTTCGACACAGGCCGGTTTTCTAATGGCGACCTACTCCTTGATGCAGTTTTTGTTTGCCCCTTTCTGGGGTCGCCTCAGTGATCAGCTCGGACGCCGAAAAATTATTTTGATCTGTTTAGCAATGGAAGTGTTTGCCTACATTGGATTTGCTTGGGCGAGATCTTTGGAAATGCTTTTCGTGATGCGAGCATTGACTGGCTTTTTTGGGGCCAGCCTATCAACTGCAAATGCTGCCATGGCCGATGTGACGGCAAAAAATGAAAGATCAAAGGGAATGGCTTTGATTGGGGCAGCCTTTGGTCTAGGTTTTGTTTTTGGACCTGCCATCGGCGGTGGACTTTCGATCTTGTCTGAATCTTTTTCCACAGAGCCCTTTTTCAGAACCACGTTTGTCAGCCTATGCGTTTCTGGATTATTTTTAATTACTTTTATTTTTGCCTATTTCAAGTTTCCAGAAACCCTCTCCAGCGAAAATCGGAATTCAAAGGGAGGCCACAAATTAACGGCTCTCTTTGATAAACTCAAAGACGCAAAGCTCAGACCTTTGATCTTGTCTTTTTTCTTCCTCACTTTTGCCATGGCCAGCATGGAAGCCACCCTTGTTTACTTCATGGCTGATCGATTCCTTTGGACTTTGCGGGAAACAAGCTTTGGTTTTGCATTTATCGGAATTGTTTTGGTGTTCACTCAAGGTTATTTAGTCAGAAAACTTTTACCCAAGTGGGGAGAGAAAAAAATTCTTCTCGTTTTTGTCCCTTTGTTTATTCTTGGAATGGCCATCATTGCTCCAGCACAAAACCTATGGGTAATGACACTCTCTATGACCCTAATAGCAGTGGGAATTGGTCACGCAAACCCATCACTGACTGGATCCATCAGCTTACTTTCACCTGAAAACGAACAGGGTTCCACATCCGGCGTGACACAGTCTTTGTCATCATTAGGAAGAATTTTAGGACCCTCCATCGGCGGAATTCTTTACAGCTACAATGCAGGTGGTCCTTTTTGGTTTTCAACAGGGCTTGCCATTTTGGCATTGCTGCTAATTTATTTAAATCGAAAAATAATTCCAGACAAAGCGAAAGAGTAATCAATTTTTATGGCATCTATTTTAAATGAAATCGGTCTCTTTCAATTTGAAAATTTAGTTCTCAATCGAATTCCATTTGTATTTATCAATTTAACTTCATCTCTGCCTCAGCTGTTCAAACAGCCTTACTACCAACGACATTTGGAAAGCCTTGAACTTCGAACATCAGAAACAGAAGTTTTAGAAAAGTTAAAAGAAAAGAATCACCCCTCCCATGAAGCAATTTTAATTTGCTGTGAAAATGGCCAGCAATCAGTCAAATTGGTGGACACTCTAGAGGCCAGTGGATTTCTGAACGTTTTCTACATTAAAGACGGACTGAATTCGCTTCAAAAATTTTAAAGATCCCAAGTTAAAAGACCGATAGTTGAACTAATCGCTATGAATAAAAATAAGGTCTTTTTTATTTTATTTTCCGTCTGCTTTGCTCTAGTGGGTTGCAGCGTTTCTAGCGTCGGACACAACTCAACTGGACCTGGACTACCGACGGAAATTGCAGAACCCGTCACTCCTATTGAAAACGCAACTCCTCCAGAACCCGTCATCGTCAGTGAGCCCATCAATGTGATACCCTCGACCAGTCCTGATGAACCTCAACCAACCGAACCCGTAGCAATGGAACCCGTTGTTGAATCAGAGCTCGCACCTGACTCGTACATTGAAGAAACCCCTACAAATCCAGCTATGATCGTCGTTGAAGGGACTCCCATCACGAACGTAGAAATTGAACCCGAAACAGCAGCGCCTTCAGTCCCGCCAGAAGACAACGCAGATCCAGTGGTTGCAGAGATTGAGACCGAACCTGTTTCTACTCCACAGGAAATTATCGATGCTGTCGAATCCATCGATATTCAAGCTCCCACCGAGATCGCAGAAACTGATTCTGAAACTGAAGATCGAGGACCTGCCTCGGAGTACGTAGAAGAGGATCAGAGTCTGGAGCAGGAACCCGAAAGTCCTGAAGTTTCTGATAGCGAAGAGGATGATGTGGACTTTGTTGTCGAGGGCAAATGCCACGGCAAAAAGAAGGCGACTGTTCTCTACAATCGAAAAGGCAAAAAGAAAAAGGGTCTGACCGCAGAGTGCAAAAAGGACCGATTCAAAATCAAAATTCGCGAAAAGAAAAAGCATCTGAAATCGTTGAAAGTTCAAACTCTACTTCAGTAGGCCAGATGCATTGCGTTGACCGAAGAGTTCACACCGCATGCATGCTAACTTAAACAAATGAGCACCAATCAATTATCAGATCGATACAATCCTCAAGATGTTGAAACACGAACCTATCAATGGTGGGAAGAATCCGGCTATTTCAAAGCGAATGATCTTTCAACGAAACCACCTTTCAGTATTATTCTACCGCCTCCTAATGTGACGGGATTTTTACACATTGGACATGCCCTTGATCACACAATTCAAGATCTGATGATTCGTTGGAAACGCATGAGCGGCTTTAATGCTCTTTGGTTACCGGGAACAGATCATGCGGGAATCGCAACTCAATCCGTCGTTGAAAAAGAATTAAAAAAAGAAGGCATCACCCGACATCAATTGGGTCGAAATAAATTTGTCGAAAAAGTTTGGGACTGGAAACATCAGTACGGAAATCGCATTTATTCTCAGATGAAAAAATTGGGCGATTCCTGTGATTGGGACAGATCCACTTTCACTTTAGATGAAGGCGTTTCTGATGCGGTAAAAAAAGTTTTCGTGGCACTTCACAAAAAAGGATGGATTTACCGTGGTCAGCGTTTGGTCAATTGGTCCACTCCTTTAGAGTCTGCCATTTCTGATTTAGAAGTTGAGCATCAGCAAATCAAAGGGACATTGTTTCATATTCAATACCCCCTTGAAGATGGCTCTGGATTTTTAACTGTCGCCACGACTCGGCCCGAAACTTTATTAGGGGACTCTGCCGTTTGTGTTCACCCTGACGATGAAAGATACAAAGCGTTCATTGGAAAAAATGTCATTCTTCCACTTTTAAATAAGAAAATTAAAATCATCGCTGATGTTTATGTAGATGCACAATTTGGATCAGGAGTTGTGAAAATTACTCCCGCCCATGATTTTAATGACTATAAAATTGGGAAAACTCACAACTTAGAATTTATAAATATCCTCGAAAAAAATGGAACCCTAAATGAAAATGCAGGTCCGTACAAAGGCCTCAAAGTTCAAGAAGCTCGTAAGCGAGTCTTAGAAGATTTAAAAAAAGAAAACCTCTTAGTTAAAGAAGAACCTCACATGCAATCCGTGGGGCATTGCTCAAGAACTGGTGCCGTCGTCGAGCCTTTCTTAAGTGAGCAGTGGTTTATGAAAATGGATAAACTCGCGATCCCCGCTCGACGAGTGGTAGAGTCAGGCACTTTAAGATTTGAGCCTGAGTCTTGGACAAAAGTTTACCTTCATTGGATGAACATCATCGAAGACTGGTGTATTTCCAGACAGCTTTGGTGGGGCCATCAAATTCCTGCCTGGCACTGTGAAACTTGCCAAGCCATCACTGTGACCGAAAATGAACCTCCCACTGTTTGTAGTTCTTGTGGTTCAAGCAAAATCAAACAAGATGAAGACGTGCTTGATACATGGTTCAGCTCAGCACTTTGGCCTTTTTCTACAATGGGATGGCCAAAAGACACGGAAACTCAAAAGACATTTTATCCCACTTCTTACTTAGTGACCGGACACGATATTATTTTCTTCTGGGTTGCTCGTATGATTTTGATGGGCCTCGAATTTAAAGGCGATATTCCTTTTAGAACTGTTTATATCCACGGGCTTGTTCGTGATTCTCAAGGCCGCAAAATGAGTAAGTCTTTGGGAAATTCTGTTGATCCAGTGGACATGATTGATAAGTACGGAGCCGATGCTCTGCGCTTCTCGTTTTTGGCCCACTTGTACGGGGGCCGAGATTTTAAATTCAGCGAGCAGCGGCTCGAGGGCTACCGCAATTTCATGAATAAAATCTGGAATGCAACTCGGTTCTCTCTCTCTCACCTTCAGAATTTCAAAGTTCCTGCAGAAGGCATCAAAGCTCTTCCAAAAAAATCAAACTTATCTGCCTATGATAAATGGATTTTGTCTGCTCTTAAAGATGTGGAAAAAAAGGTGGAAGAATCCTTAGAAGGTGAGCGCTTCAGTGATGCGGCTCAGGCCTTGTATCATTTCACATGGTATCAGTTCTGCGATTGGTACATTGAATTTACAAAGCCGATTTTTCAAGGACCTGACAGTCCTGAAAAAGAAGCCACGCAATTAGTACTCGCTCAAGTTTTGAATCGAATCGTTCGATTGCTGCATCCTTTTACTCCGTTTATAACTGAAGAAATTTATCAAAAACTTCCGATTCGTAACCAAGCTTGTATTATCGATGAATACCCAACAGTTCTAAAAGATCAGGCACTTCTGGAGTGTGGATCAGAAGATTCAGCGACAGAAGTTGAGATTTTAAAAGAAGTGATCACAGCAGTTAGAAATATTCGCGGAGAAAATCGCATTTCCCCTGCGATTCCTTTGAACATTCGCTTAGTCATTCAAGACGAAAAATCTCAAAAGATATTGAGTGAAAACAAATCCACTTTGATTTCCATGGCAAGACTTGGTGATTTGGTCATCGGGACTGAAACCAATTTGATGAAGTGTGCAGTCGCACCCGTTCAGTACAAAGGTTTACAAGTGAAAGTTGTGATTCCTTTAGAAGGACTTGTGGATTTCAACGAAGAAATTAAGCGAATTCAAAAAACGATCGAAAAGTTGAACAAGGATGTCGCAGGTCTGACCGCCCGACTGACAAATGAAAAATTTGTGAAAAATGCGGATGAAGACGTTGTGGCCTTAGATCGAGAGCTTTTGGAAAAGTCAAAAGCTCAGCTTGTTCAGCTTCAAGAGGCTTTAATTCGCTTTCAATAGCTTTGTGTTTTGCTCGATCCAGTCCTGAAACAGATCGGCCCTAGCAAAGTAAGAAGAAAGTATGCAATCAACGGATCCTATATAATTCGTTCGGTTCGTAATTCCTGCCACATGAAAAACACCGTTGATTTCTACAAAGGCTGGGCCTCCGGAATCGCCTAGGCAAATCCCTTTAAAAAACTGTGTTGTCCTAAATTCTGTCGAGGAAAATTGGCTGTTAGCAACTTTCACGTTTGCAAATTTTAATTGCCCCGAGCGGCCTTCGGAAAAACTTGAATCACGTCCAAAACCTGCCACCACCAGAGGAGTTCCAGATCTTAGGTAAGTTCTGTCTTTCAATATGGGAGCAATGACTGCATCACTTGGAGCATTTCCTCTGAATTTCATGAGTGCAATGTCATAGGCATCACGAGCTTTTTTGACATCAAAAAGACGATGGGAAATCGCGACGGTGGCCTCATGGATGGAAACAACTTTGCCTTTTTTCGTCACATGAGTGCCGAAAGTAATAAAAAATTGAGTACCAGGAGGCTTATCTTTTACACAATGGGCTGCGGTTAAGACAACATTGCTATCAATCAAAGTTCCAGTACAAATGGCAAAAGGAATTGAAAATCGATCTGCCATCAAAATCCCAACGACGGATTTAAACTTTTTATCAGTTAAATGGACCTCTTCACCGCCTATGATGGCTTCATCTGAGGTCAACCCATTCACTTGGTTTTGCTGATTCTGATTTCCAGAGCAAGAGATCAATCCGAAGCTTAATGATAAAATGATGAGGTTTTTCATTACGTGAATTTAGCATTGTTCTGAGCTCAAAAAGACTTCAAAACCACAGTGATGTAAGAGTTCACAGAATGTCCAAAAATTCGACGAATTGGGCATGCCATTTAGCATATAATGCAAACGAAGAAAGCCTCGACTCGCCAGAACAAGTCCAGTCTGTTACCCTACCTCAATGAGCCATCCAGATTTTCAAAAAATCTATCAAACTTCGCTTCATTTGCTGAACGCAAATGGGTTTGAAAATACGACGATGGATCAACTCGCACAAGCCAGTCAGCTTAAAACCTCAGAGTTTCAAAAGCATTTTTCGACCAAAGAATCGATTATTCAGACTTTTTATATTCAAAACTGTTCAGAGCTCGAATTAAAAGCTCAAACCTTCATCAAAGAATCCAACTCATTTGAAGAGCGTTTTAAAAAGCTTCTTCAGTTTAGGCTCTCGAGCTTAAAGCCTCACAGAGATAGCGTCGTGAACGTTTCAATGCTCGCGATCAATCCCAAGTCCCCACTATCTGCCTTTGGAAATAGCTCTGCTGATTTAAGAAATCAATGCATTCACATGATCGAGCAATTAATTGATGGTAGCGATTTCTGCTGCCATCCCGAATTGAAAAAATTTGTCCCCACTTTGTTGTGGTTTTATATGGGTGCGATTTTGTTCTATTGGGTTCACGATGAATCAGAAGACACTCAGCAATCTGTGAAGCTAGTGGATTCATTGACTCCGCTCATTCTAAAAATTATCTCCACCAGCCGCTTTTCATTTGCGGCCAGTGCAGTCAAGCCTGTGATCAAGCTTCTCAATGACTTCATTAAAGTGAAATAAATTTTAAGTCTCGGCCTCGAGTTCTCGTGGCTCCATGTGCCTGATGGATTCTCGATGATGGAATCTGGTTTTTTTCCATTTACTAATTTTCCTTCGAACTAAACCCAACAGGCGATGACCCACCTCATAAAGTTTAGTTCCTTCTGCGGCCACAAAAAAAGAAGTCGCGTGAGAATGCAAATCCAAAGAAACCTTAAACAAGTTTTTATTTTTAGTGATAATTGCCTTTAAAGTGGACTTGTGAGGGGCTTCAATCTGGATTTCTTTGAAAATATCTTCCAAATAATCCTGAGTGGTCTTTGAGGGATGAAATCCTTGGTATTGCATAATAACTTCGTGATTCGTCATTGTACCTCCTTGATCTAAACATGGATCAGGAGTCATGACAGTCAAGCCAGCCGATGGTCTATAAACACTGGCAAGTAGAGGCTTCTTGGTTCACTTGTGAACACTTAAAACTTTTATTTCCGCGATTGATTTCAATATCTGTTAAGAATCCATTGGCTTGACGCGCGACAATTTCTTCTCCGTTTTGAAAATAAACTCGCTCAAATTTTTCTCGCATTAAAATTTTATTTCCAGATTCCAGTGATGCAATTAAAGATTCAGAGGGTTCAACAGCTTGATCTTCTGCCACTTCGATGGGACGCGTTTGACCCGCTTGATCAATAGCCGTGTATTTTAGTTTTCTTTGCACTTGTGTTTCACTGTCAAAATCCATTTCAACTCGAATGCGTCGTTTCTCGCCTTCAGGAGTTTCCATTTCAATTTGCATCCAGTCTTCAGTGGTGATCACAGATTCTCCCCACTCACCGCGGACAGAATCCACCAACGTTCGCAAACTGGGCTCGAGCTCTTCACCTGGAACACTGTTTTGAGTTTCTAAGCAAGTGCCCATGGCTTGAAGATTTTGAGCGAAGACTTTTTGAATTTCAATGGAGGGACCTAAATCAACTTCGGTTTGATTTGAATTATTTTTTTCGGTTTCAGGATTAAGCTCGACCACAGGTTTTTCTTCAACAATGGGCTCAGGCTCAACAACGACAGGCTCTTGCAAATTTTGATCAGATTCATCATTGGATATTGAGCTCAGCCAATAAAGACCAAAGCCCAAAAGTAAAATCAGACCAAAAATGACAAAAGAGGATTTCTTCACAATCCTGTTTTACTTGATAAGTCCTATTTCCCGCAATCTTTGCATTAAAAAATCACCAGCCGTGATTTTAGGATACTTCGCACCGGCGCCTACACAGCTAGGTAAGCACTCGAGGGAAACATCAGATTGGGGGTGCATGAAGTAAGGCATGCTGTAACGCGCTTGAGACTTGCCCTGCTGAGTGTTCACCACTTGGTGAGTCGTCGAGGGAAGGACGTCATTCGTGAGTCTTGCAAGCATATCACCCACATCCACAATCAAAGTTCCAGGCTCGCCGTCGACGTTGAGCCAAGTGCCATCACGATCTTTCAATTGAAGACCTGACGCAGTGGCCGCAGGCAACAAAGTGATGAAGTTAATATCTTCGTGCGGAGCAGCTCGGAGGCATCGGGGATCCACACCTTCAGGAATCGGTGGGTAATGAAGAAGTCTAAGAATAGAATTTCCTTCTTGAACGCGAACTTTGAAATAATTTTGCTCGACCTTAAGGGGACCCGTCAGAGCTTCCAACATATTCTGTCCGGCTCGATCAAGAGCTTCGAATAATTCGCTAAAAACTTTTTCAAACTCAGGTTGTTCAGAGGGCCAAATGTTTTTTGGATAATGAGCGGCCATGGGATGCTCGTCACTGACCTCACGACCCACATGCCAGAATTCTTTGAGATCCATTACAGGTGAATCTTTTGCATGCTCTTGACCAAAGGGCGTGTAACCACGCTGCCCGCCACCGGCTTTTGAAATGTATTTTTTCTTAGTCTCTTCGGGAAGAGCATAAAATTTTTGTAGGATTTCGTAAGCTTTGGCTTGGAGTTCTGCAGAGACACCGTGATCTTTTAGAATGACGAAACCGTAATCTTTGAGTCCCATCCAGAGTTGATCAATAAAGGACTGCTTCTGTTCATTTGTGCCATTTGTATAATGCGCTAAGCTTAAAGTTGGAACTTGGCGAACCATATTCTGAGTCGGCTGAGTGACAGTTGATATTTCCATTTTTTCCCCCTGAATGTGCCTTAGGTTTTACTTACAAAAAACCCAAAACGTCCATCAAGATTCTTGAAACTCATCATTCTTGAAATGAATATCAAAAACCTCTACTGAATGAGGGGTGGGATAGTGGAAATGAACATCTCCCTCATACAGACGCACTGCATGTTTCTCTCGATATGGTGAGGTTTCGCCTTCAAAACCCTTGTAGACCTCTGGCCGAGGATCAAACTGTAGTGTTTGGCGAATGAGGTCCTCGATTTCGGGTCGAAGTTGTTTCCATTTTTCCAGTTTTTCCACACATTTGATGTGAATTTCAAATTGCGAGGCGGGTTTTTCTTGAGCCCACCCACTGCGAGCTTCGGGAATACTTTCAACGTAAGCCAGATAGGGTTTGATATCCAGAATCGGTGTCTGGTCGATGAAATCGATCCCCGAAACCCAGAGCCCGTCTTTTTCAACGGATTCAATTTTTACCAATGAAAGCCCCATGGGATTAGGCCGATGGGGACTTCGAGTGGCAAATACTCCGACTTTATCGCCCCCCAACCGAGGGGGATGAACTTTGGCGTGAAACCGAGTTGATTGTAAATTTTTATGAAATAGAAAGCTGATCCACGCATGGGAAAATTGCTCAAGTCCCGCTAAGGAATCTTGAGGTTGAAATTCAGGCAATATTCGAATGAAAGCACGGGAAACAGCGACCAGTCCTGGCTGACGAGGCGTACCAAATTTGTCGATAAAGCATGACTCAGCATAACCGATGACATTTAAACTCATGGGTAGGACAGGTACTGCATAACGCTTGGACCGACAAGAGCAATTCTTAACAGGGGAAAAATGATGAAATTACTTTTTTTAAGCCTCACCTTAGTCTTTACTCAAATTGCCTTTGCTCACCTTCAACATCAACCGAACCCAGCACCGCAGAACGCGAGCCGATTGTATCTTCATGAGCTTGGATTTTTCCCGACCGGACCCGGTTGCTTTCTTAAGGCTCCAGACTATGCACTTCCGCTTCACACCTTCAATGCCATCCAATCTGGCGGCGTTGCTGTTTACACTTCTCAAGGTGTTCGGATTATGACGGGGTTTGACCCACTTTTTTTAGGCCGTGGACTTTTTAGAGTTCGCAGAAATGATATGTTTGCTTCATCTGTTTCTGGCTATAAAATTTATCCCCGTTACGGCGTCATTCCGTACGGGGATGTTGAAGTTTTCCAAAGACCGATCGACGCCTATCTTTGTTATTAAATCAGGCTTGTCTCTTGGGCAAAATTTCCAGATTTTGCCATAAGACCGGCTTTATTTTTAATGATGATCTCTTTGCCATTCAGCTCAATCAGACCTTCATTTTTAAATTCTGTTAAGTGTCTTGATAGAGATTCATTAATGGTGCTGGCCATCTGAGCCAATTCATTTCGAGTCAGCTTTAGATTCAATGAAACTCCGTCTTCTGTTTCAACTCCAAATTTTTCTGACATCAGGATCAACTGGTATGCGATTCTTTCCTCAACACTGGCCAAATAATGCAGCTGGCTTGTGTTTTCGA
>CAZPBD010000013.1:41031-44658 GCA_964584655.1 uncultured Pseudobdellovibrionaceae bacterium
GTATTTTGACCGAGCACAAGATTATTAATTCCACCGTTGAGAATCGTTGAATTGTCCATTTTGTGTCCTTACTACTGATATGTAATTTCTCAGTGTTTAATGTTTAGTAAACTATAAACTTATTTCTTTTGTGTTTCACCATAATAATTGCGATTAAATTTCGTGTTATTTAACAATTTACACCGAGCTTTTCAGCGATTAGGTTGAGTCTATGAAAAATATTATACTTTTCACGGTGTTAGTGAGTTTCCACACAAAACTTGTTTGGGCCTGGGGCGGTCGCGGTCATGACTCAATATGCGAAACGGCCACCTTCTTGGTCCAGGAACCGGGCCTTGCTCAGTTTCTTAAAAGCAAACCCCACATTATGGGTCATCTTTGTAATGTCCCCGATACTCAGTGGAGATCCTTGGATGCAAAAGCAAAGGCCGCCGGAGACCCCACTCACTATGTGGATCCTGAAATTTTAGGCTTCATTCCTAAAACTTTGCCGCTTGATTTGAAAAAACTCACAACTGATTTCACAGGTAAAACAAATCAGTACGACACTGAAAAAAAGATTTTCTCTGTGGCTCGTGAAATGGGCACTTCTTGGTGGCGAGTGGATCAATTCATGAGATTGATGGCAGGTTTGAAACCGGTTTTTGAAAAATCACCGGGACCTGCCAATAAGTCTGAAGAACAAAACGAACTTCTTCCCTACAATAAGTCAGTCCATGAGTTTTTGATTTACTCAGGGGTCATGGGTCACTTCGTGGCTGATACTTCGATGCCTTACCACAATACAACCAACTACGATGGTTGGAAAAATGGCCACGGCGGCATCCATGGATATTACGAAGACCAAGTGGTGTCCGAAATTTCTGGGGATTTGCACGCAAAAATTCTGAAAGAGGCAAAGAAGATAAAAAAAGCAGATTATTTAAAAGCAAATCTTTCCACTCTGGAAAAGATGCGTATTTTTAGTCAAATTGCTTTTGATGAAATCAAGAAATTAGAAGCTTGGGATCCCATTATTAAAAAATCTGAAGTTAAAGTCGAAAATGGGATGAACTTAAGAACTGTAGCTCAACGAAAACCACCCGCTGAGGCCTTGAAAAAAATTGAGCCTTTGATGATTTCTCAAATGGCCAGATCCAGTGTTTTTTTAGCGCATCTTTGGGATGAGGCGTACAGATCTGCAGGAAAACCTGATTTAACAAAGTACAAATCCTACAAATATCCGACGACAGTTGAGTTTATATACCCTGATTACGAATAGGAATTGCGTAGACCAATTCGTTGCTATCAGTCAGGCAAACTTGATCAAAAACCTGGATTGAAAAATTCAAGTGATTGATAAGCTGTTGAAACACGGGGTTTGAAGCTTTAATCATAACTGGCTTTCCTGTTAAAACGCGATCAAATCCAAAAACAATTCGATTGATCACATCAACAAAAACGACCTTTTGATCGAAATCGATGACTAGATTTTTAAGTGTGAAGCCGTAGCTTTCTCGACCGTCGATTGAGGTCTCTCCGGGCTGTGCAGGCATCTCTGGGGAAGTGGCTCTGTGAATTTGACACTTTTTTTCTACATCCTGAGAAACAACAATGTCTGCGAATGCGAATTGCGATGCTAGAATTAAAACAATTGAGATCATGAGTTTCTTCATTGGAATTTCCTTTATTAAGAGAGTCCTATAGATACCAAAAAATTGAACAATTCCCCCGTTAATATGAGGCCATTGTAAATTAAGGTCATTTTTCAGTAGAGTGTCTCATAATTAGACATCGGAATTCGGCCTATTGTACTCAAATCAATTTTAAGCTTGGAGCACCTGTTGCAACACGATCATGTGGAGGCTTTATGATTTCAAAATTCTTGTTCGTTGCACTACTTCCCACTCTGACTTGGGCTAATACAAAACAACTTTGCACTTTTCCACAAATTGCGCAGGAAGCTCAATTCTTTATCGACTATAAAGTGAAGACTGGAAACCAAGCGATTGGGACTTGTTTGAACGAAGCCATCAACGAAAAAATCCTTCAAAAAATTTCCTACGGTCAAAAGGTTCAAATCAATCTAGTCACGATCGAACAAACTGTGCTCGAGATCTTGGCAGACGAAAAACACGCTTTAGAAACAGCTCAGTTAAAAGCTGAGATTTTCGAAAAAGGATTAGATGCTAATGGAAATAGCATTTTTGATTCTGAACTTGATGCAGAAGCGGATCTTAAAAGATTAAATCCACTTTTGGACGAGAACGGCGACATCAAAGAATAATTAAAGTTGGTGACTTGTTGTTAAGACAATCATAAACATAAGCCTTCTTTTTTAAGGAGGCTTTTTTGTTTAAAATTTTAATCCCCGCTCTATTACTTTCACTATCAAGTTATGCTCAAGAGGCTGAAAAATCACCTTGGTTACACGAATCAGAAGTGTCTGTGATTCAGGTTTCTGGTAACACAGAATCTGAAAGCTACTCTGCCAAGCAAAAAACAACTTACACATTTGATAAAAACATTGTTTCAACAACGGGCCGCTATATTCAAACAAAGGCTGGAACTGTTGAAACTGCAAGATCTTGGGATTTAGGCGCTAAATACGAAAGAACTCTCAGCGAAATGTGGGCGGTGTTTGCTGCGCACGGAGCTGAAAGCGATACTTTTGCTGGTTACGTTCAAAGGGACAATACAGATTTGGGTGGTAAGTTTTATTTTGTAAAAACAGACGCTCAAAATATTTTTTCTGAGGTCAGCTACCGAGCCACTCAAAATACAAAAGTAGAAGGTTCTAAACACCCTAACGGAAATGAAAACAAGGGTGTGGTTTATGTGGAATGGTCTCAAAAATTAAATGAAACTGTTTCTGCTAAAATCTGGGCTAAGTATCAGCATAACTTCACTGAGTCTGAGTACTACATGCTCGATTACGAACCTTCTTTAAGTGTCATGATGAATAAGATTTTATCTTTGAAAGTTTCTCATTTGACGAAGTATCAAAACGAGCCCGGAGTCGGCCGTAAAAAAGAAGACCGCTCCTTGACGACATCGTTGGTTGCAAAATTCTAGAACATTTTTCCTTCGATAGATAAGTAGACTAAAACTTCATTTTCGCCGGCGTTGGATGTGACTCCCATAGGGAAAGCCACGCCGGGTACAAACTGCCACTCACCTACGTTAAATGCATAACGAACGCTAGGGCTCATGACCACTTGAGATTCGTAAACTGCAGCCTTCGCACCTGTTGTTGTTTCTTCTTCAGATCCTGCAAATTCCAACATGAAATTTAAGTTGTCTGCAAATAAGTAAACATTGCTGACAGCCCAGAAATACTTACTGTTGTCAGCTTTATCGCCAGTTGTGTTTTTAGCATCGGGAGTAATACCTGCGCCTAAATTCCAGTGTTGCACCCATTTGTCTGTGATGTTCACTGAAGCAATCAAAGAAGCTTCGTATCCCATGGCAGCTTTTCCAAAACCTTTTTCATCGTCACCTGTGGGTGTAGTCAAACTGACTCGGCCTGTGGTCACAATTTTATCACTTCTAAAAAATTCCTGTCGGTAGTTAAATTTGATATCTTCTAAACCCTGCTCATCACTCGATTCGATACTTGAGTACGGAAGTTCGTAGGAAAACTGATGA
>CAZPBD010000014.1:0-2293 GCA_964584655.1 uncultured Pseudobdellovibrionaceae bacterium
GTAATGTGGGTGGCAAAACTGCCCAAAGGACTCCCCAAAAAATGTATCTGGATAAATTGTTGACCGATTTCACAATGACTTCCCTTTATCTCGGCTCCTCAAGCGATTCAACTCAAGAAAATGAGATCTGACCTTTTTGGGCACTTTGATTAGTTTTTAACTTAAAAATTACAACAAGATTCAATTAGCTCATTCTGAGACTGGCTCGGGATTCGCTTCAAATGCGTTGATTGTTCAATTTGGCCCTTTTGATGAAAAGGAGTTTTCATGAAACTCATGACTTTAACAATACTCGCGATGCTTTCAGCACCCTATACATCGGTGGCAGCAAACAAGTGTCTAACCGCCGTTGAGAATTTTAAATGGCCTGCGGAGAACAAGGCTGCAGATATGGATAAGCTCTCAAAATTTTCAAAAAGGGTTCTAGCTCTTGGAAAATTAAAAAAAGTAAAAGGTGTTGAAACGGGATCTGTTAAATGGACTGGACCGGATAAGATTAAGCATCTCTACCTGGGTCAGCAAGAAATCCTCGAACGATTCAATGAAAGTTCACTCAGCTTTCATCAGGAGCGTGGCCGCAATATCGTCGATGTCACTCTTTGGACATTCTTAAATCTAGGTATGGATCAAAGTGTAAGCGCGATTCTGAAATCGACCACATGGCAAAAACTCTACAACTCATCAGTGGATTTACAAATAGCTCGAACACCTGAGCAAGTCACATCCAGCATTAAATCCATCCTCGAGATTTGGAATCAGATTAAGGGTGGCTTAGCTGAAAGCTCGCAAACAAACTCAGAGGGACAAAAACTCGTTGCAGCCAGTGCTGAAATGATCAGTGCTTATTACAAATCAGATAAGTCAGTGACTGAAATTCAAAAATCACTGGAGGAAGTGATGCCACTTGCATTCGAGCAAGGCCGACGTGTTTGGCTTGAGAACGACAGGGGTAGCATGATCTCGAGTCAAATTTACTTGCTTGAGATTTACGCCGCACAAATGGATAAAACATCCCCTGCAGCAATGGGCGAGATAATATCACTCATTCAACTTGAGGCACTTCGGTTAGCGCAACATTTAAAAAAAGCTCAAAGTAACTAAACAAAATGAATAAACCGAGGAGGTTTTATGTTTTCTGCAACTCTATTGGTCACCTGTCTTTTGAATTCAACTTTTACGGATTCATCTTTAACAGTGGAAGTTCAAAAGGACACACAACAAGTTGTGAGCGCCCATATCTTTAATGCCTCGACAGCGACTTACAATAATTTGAATTTAAATGTTTTAGTCTTAAATGAAGATGTCATCGAGCTTTCAGGCAGCGACCAAAATTCGGATTTAGTGCGAATTTCCACTGATCGAACTGTGGGTGCTAATTACGGTCTTACGACTGTGCAAGTGGGATCTCAAATTGAAGCCTCAGGTTGCTTCATTAGTGAGTAACTAAAGCTTTAACAGCTTCATGAATGGCCACACTGTCCATCTTATGAACCTGATAAAGATCAATGGCATTGTAAGCACTTTGTCCAAATTGTCCCTTGACCCCAAGGGACTTGGTTTTCAAAACGACCCCTTTTTCAACAAGTCCATGAATCAATTGCTGGCCAAATCCACCCACCAACTGATGATCTTCAATGGTCACCATGCGACCTTCTGTTTTTTTCAAAAGCTCTTGGTAAAAAGAAAGATTCAAATGATTCGTGCTACTTGCGTTGACAACAATTGTGCCGATCCCCTGGGCTTGGCATTTTTCTGAAGCCAAGACTGCTTGAGAAAGTAAACTGCCATTAGCTACGATCAAAGTTTTATTTTTTCCTTCAGTCTCACTGATCAATTGGGCCTGACCGAGCTGATAATTTTTTGCCCCAAAAGTTTTCGGAAAATTTTCCCGACCTAAAAAGAACAAATGAGAATCCGGCGTTTCACCTTTGGTCATTTTATCAGAAATATCCTGAGCCGCCTGAAGCACAAGAGCTTCTGCTTCTTCACTGCAACTTAGGGCATAGGTTTTTACGTGGGGAATACTTGAAGTCATTGCAAAATAAGTTAGAGCCTGGTGGCTGGCCCCGTCGGCGGCATCTTGAAATCCCGTATGAGAATAAATCCCGATCATGGCCGCTTCACTTAAAGATGCCATCGTCAAAGGCAAAGCTCCTTTGGTCACACCGAACTGAGCAAACGTATCCACCACTGGAATAAATCCAAGTTTTGATAATCCGGCTGCCACACTGACCATGTTACTTTCAGCAATTCCCACATCCACTGATTTTTCTGGAAACTTTTTTCTAAAATC
>CAZPBD010000014.1:2393-42058 GCA_964584655.1 uncultured Pseudobdellovibrionaceae bacterium
GTCATCGAAAAACTATCCTGATCAATTCGACCCGATAATTTTGTATTGTTATCTGAAATAATCAAAACGTAAGGACCCATTTGACCTTTGTGAGCCAAACCTGGAATGGCAGCAAAGGCTTCCTTTGCTTCACCCTCCATGGCCGCCCCGTCACTTAATACACAAATAGTCGTTCGCATCTGCCCCGATAATTTCTCACCCAATGCCACACCTTGAGATTGCGGAAAGGCAGAACCCAAGGGACCATTGCTAAAAAAAACACCCTCAGGAAAACAGTGAACTTCTCCGTGACCTGTTAAAGGTGATTCAATGGATCTAAATTTCTTAAGTTTCTCAAAATTTAGTCCTGCCATTTTGTAGTTAGCTTTTAAAGCATAAAGACCGTTTTCAGCATGGCCTACATCATTGATCATGTGAAACAGATCAAACCAATTTTTGTTTTGCAATTTCGCCTCTTGAAAAACAAGGGCATGAAGTGCAGACATCAATTCTGCCAATGCCGAGGGACCACCGAAGTGGCAAGCAGCTCCACCGATGACAGCGTTCATGTCCATCAAAGAAATCAAAGCCCTGTTCGCTTTGGGATCACAGGCTTGAATCACCCCATGCCCTGTTTTCACAGGGACAGAGTAGACAGGATCGTTGGAGGGTTGAGCGGCTAATTTTGTCGGCATATTTAAGGTCTTCATCATGGCCCACCATCCTAGTCATTTTCCCCTGACTTGCAACTTACAAACTGATACAGATTTTAGAACTATGACGCTCACACTTTCACAACTTCGCACGCTTCCTAAAATCGAATTGCACCGCCATCTTGATTGTTCAATGCGTTGGAGCACGGTTCAAGAAATCGCAAAGACGATGGGACTTACTCCTGCCCCTGAGGCCTTTCTGGTCACAGAGCCCATGGTCAATTTAGATGCAGTTCTTAAAAAGTTTCTGAACACTCAAAAACTGCTTAATTCCGAGGAAATTCTGACACGCCTGGCCTTCGAGGCCTGCGAAGATGCTTTCAACGAAAACATTAAAATCCTCGAACTGCGCTTTGCCCCTACTTTTATCTCCGAAGGACACCCTCACCTCAAATTCGAAAAAATCCTGAGCTCTTTTCAGAAAGGGCTTCAAATGGCAGAGGAAAAGTTTGGAATATCGACGGGATTGATCGGGATCCTACAAAGAATCAAGCCCGTCAAAGAAGCCGCAGCTGTGATGGATTTTTTCTGTGAACACAAAGACGATTTTATTGCCGTTGATCTTGCGGACAACGAGGAAGGCTTCGATCCCAAACCATTTGCACCTCTTTTTCAAAAAGCTAAAAAAGCGGGTCTTAAGGTGACCATTCATTCCGGTGAATCACCAAGCCCCTCCGCTGGCCAATGGATTCTCGATTCCATCGAACATTTAGGTGCCGATCGAATCGGTCATGGCATTCAATGCATCCATCACCCCAAAGTGATTCAAACTTTAATCGATAAAAATATTCCACTAGAAGTTTGCCCTTACAGCAACTGGCTCACTCAAGCTTTTCCAAATTTAGCTGACCATCCTTTTCGGAAGCTTTTAAATTTGGGTGTGCCTTTGACTTTAAATTCTGATGATCCAGGCGTTTTTGCATCAAGCTTGACAGATGATTACGAAATCGCTCAACGGGTTCATCAGATCACATTGAATGATATTAAAAAATTAAACCGCATCGCTTTTGAAAAAAGTTTTTTATCAGATGCTAAGAAGAAAAAATGGGAGACTACATTTTTATGAACGAATTTTATCCCCCAATTGAGCCCTACATGACTGAGATGTTGAAAGTTTCTAACCTTCACACCATTTACTTTGAACAATCCGGCAATCCCAACGGACAGCCTGTGATTTTTCTTCACGGTGGACCCGGTGGCGGTACAGACCCTATTCACAGACAATATTTCAATCCCAAAAAGTACCGCATCATTTTGATGGACCAACGGGGCTGTGGACTTTCAACTCCCTACGCAGAGCTGAAAGAAAATACCACATGGGATTTAGTCAAAGACATCGAAACTTTAAGAGCACACCTCAAAATTTCTCAATGGCACGTCTTTGGCGGAAGTTGGGGCTCAACTTTAGCTTTAGCTTACGCAGAGACTCACCCGACTTCAGTTAAAAGCCTTGTCCTTCGTGGAATTTTTCTTTGCCGAGACGAAGAACTCAAATGGTTCTATCAAGAAGGTGCATCTTGGATTTTTCCAGACTCTTGGGAAAAGTATTACAACTACATTCCTCAAGCTGAACGTTCCAACTTTATGAAAGCCTATTACCAACGCCTGACCAGTGACAATTCAGCGATTCGATTGGAAGCGGCTCAAATTTGGAGTCAGTGGGAAGCCAGCGCTTCTAAGTTGTTTGTAGATCCTAAAATGATTTCGGATTTTGGTGAGCCCGAAAAGGCTTTGGCTTTCGCTCGAATCGAATGTCACTACTTTATGAACCAGGCTTTTTTCAGTTCACCTAATTATCTGATCGAAAACGCTGGGAAGCTTAAAAACATTCCTGGCGTGATCGTGCAAGGCCGCTACGATGTGGTTTGCCCAGCAAAAAGCGCCTGGGACCTTCACCGTGCTTGGCCCGAGGCACAGCTCAACATCATTGCAGATGCGGGACACGCGGCCTCTGAGCCTGGAATCCGCTCTGCTCTAATAGAAGCGACCAATCGCTTTTCTGATCTTTAGGTTTTAAAAATAGTTTGGTTTTTTTGAAAATATTACTTGTCTAAAGTATAAACACATCTTATTGATCCCAAAAAAACAAACTGGTTGTAACTTGGCACCAGTTTGTAGTTTATTGAACTTCTGCCAAAACGAATAGGGCAGAGCTTTTCAGGGGGATCGATGAATAAATACACTTACAGTTCCATCATGGCACTCTTGCTACTCGCTCTTTCAGCGTGTGCGCCAGCAGGCAACGACCAACTGACTGACAGCCAGAACGATTCAGCTATCATTGGCGGATCAACGGTTGTTCCGGGCTCTCAGCTTTCTAAACAAGTTTTTATGATTTATTCGGTTTCTCGCCAGGGTGGTGGAATCTGTACAGCGACTATGATCACACCATCAGTTGGTCTGACGGCTGCTCACTGTGTGGATAACATGGTTCGCGGTTATGCAATCTTTGCCATTGATGCGATCGGTGTTTTGGATAAAGCGAAATCTCGTGAAGATCTTTTGAAAAATCAAAACGTGATCGAAATCACAGCTGCACGAGTGCACCCATGGTGGAATGGCAGCATTAATAATAAGAACAACGGTGACATTGCAGTCTTCAGACTTGCTAAGCCTAAGCCAGCTGACATTCAAGTGACTCGTATTCACAGTGGCACACTTCGCAAAGGCACTCGCCTGATTGCATCTGGCTACGGAATTATTTCTGGAAGCCTTGGATTCGGTTCAGGTTTACTTCGCGAAACTCGTGTTTCGGTCTTAGATCCAAATGTTTCTGAAAGTGAATTCGGAGTTGATCAAAGACGTGCTCAAGGCGTTTGCTCTGGCGATTCAGGCGGACCTGCTTTTGTGGTCAGTCCTTTTGGACGACTCGAGCAAGTGGGCATCGTGAGCTACGGTGACGAAGGTTGTGAACAAGACGGCGTTTACACTTATGCAAACTTCCACATGGACTTCATCAGCAAAGCCATCGTTTCATTAAGATAGTTATTTTAAAATAAAATTAAGAACTTCAGTCAAACGGATGGACTGATCTGAGGGGACGCGATGAGCGGCCCCTTTGACTTTGTGGACTTTCACATTCAACTCTGAATAAAGTTCGACGTACTTTGAGTCCTCTTCTCCCAAGATCACTTCAATTTTACTTTGACCATCCATCAACGACCGAAAATTAGGTTGATGGGCCAATGACCAATTTTCTAAACACAGCGCTAATGTTTCACGGTCAAAATCCTGAGGCTGCCTTGTGATCAAATTTCCTTTTTTAAAGACCTCTTGGGCATTCCACAGGCTTTGAAGCTGCTCCCAATCCATCTGCCTAAACTTTTGAGACCAACTTCGATCTGACTTTAATCTTTGCTCTCGCTCTTCGACCTTCTGGAGTCCGGGGTGGCTTGAGATTAAAATCAATTTTTTAAATCGGTCAGGTTGAGTCGCAAATGCACTCAAGAGAAGTCGACCGCCTTGCGAATATCCCACAGCTGAAATTGGAGTTCCGGGGTATTGTTGGTCTAAGTAAGCAATGAATTGCGCTCCCCAATCAGAGAAATAAATTTCAGGACTTAATTGGGGAATCTTTGTGTAATCAATGCTGTGAGTCTTTGTTTGGTTTAGCTGAGAAACTTGAGCTGAAAAATCAGAAGGCAATCCCCAAAACCCGTGCAAAAACAAAAGCGGGTTCACTTGAGCAAATCCCACTCGTGCCAGAATTGCTCGGTCTGCTTTTCATCAGGCACCAATTCAATCATATGATGTTGACTGAGATCCATTTTCTCGGGAATGTCATTCCACTTGGAATAGTTCCACTTCCACAGATCAGCAAAGGGTTTAAAGTCGACTGTGTGACGATTTAAAAAGATCTCTTTTCCAAACATTTTCTTAAAGATCATGCCGCCACCGTTGTTGATCACAACCATTCGTAAAGCTGTGGGATCAAGCTGGCCGGTGATCCATGGTGCAGACAAATCATAAAGGGCAGTGAGATCTCCGACGAGGCACCAATTTTCTTGGCCTGGTTTTGCCCAACCCAAAAAAGTGGAAAGCTGTCCATCAATGCCATTGGCGCCGCGGTTGGCAACCACACGAAGCGGTCTGTGATTAAAATCGGCTGAAAGATCCCACTCACGAACGGGCAAACTGTTTCCCAGGTAAAGACTGGAAGGACCTAATTTCAAAGATAGTTTTTTGACGAGTGCGGGCTCACTGAGTGGGTAGCGATTCATAAGCCCGCTCAGCTGTTCAAATAATCTTTGATCCAGTTTCCAGTGTTCATCATCTAACATTCTTGGAAATTTCACATCGATGCGACTGAGATCTTCTAAATCCAGGAAGTGCATGATCTCACGGCTGAGGCCTGTGAAATGGTTGTAACCCAACGATAACACGGGAACGTCTTCGTATTTATCTTCCAGGTCTCGCCAAAAACGAATTGTTGGAACACCACCGATTCGAATAACCGCATTACACGCGTTCAAATCAAAAAGTTGTGATAACAATTTTTCACCGGATTTTAAAGTGTAAGGCATAAGCCTTGGATCACCTCGAAGATTCGAAATTCCTTCAGCGTAAATCGGAGCTTTGAGTTGCGAAAGAAACTGAGTCACGGGTTCGACCACCCGATCAGGCAGTGTGCTGAGGATCACCAGAGGTTTGGTATTCTCGATGAATTTTTGAATTTCATCTTTCATGTTCATCGGAAAGGCTTCAGGAAATTTGGCTCGAGGTTTTTTCTCTGGTATTGAAAGCTGAGGAATTTCAGAGTCGATCAGTGGTTCTTGAAAACAAACATTGATGTGAATTGGTTTTTTCCAACTCAAACCCTTCATCGAAATATGATGATTCTCTTCGTCTAAGTCATAACAAACTTCAATGTAGTAAGAAAATAATCCCACTTGTTCGATGGATTGTGGAGCCCCGGTACCACGAAATTTTTTAGGACGATCGGCAGTGATCAAAATCAGAGGCAATGAGGAATAAGTACCCTCTACGCAGGCTGCTAACATTTCGGCGGCAGCAGTTCCTGAAGTCGTGATCACAGCTACGGGTCTTCGAGATCCACCAATTCGACCGAGGGCAAAAAACGAAGCCGCTCGTTCATCAAAAAAATGGTAAACTTTGATGTGAGGATTTTTATCAAAAATTTGAACGAAAGGTGAGTTCCTGGCACCCGCACAGAGGCAAAATTCTTGTACACCCGCTGCGAGCAATTCCTTGATTACAATTTGAGCCACTTCAATATTCGACATTGATCTCTCTTAAGTTTTTAACAATTTTTTTACCGATTCAATTTTTGCAAGAACCTCTTCCCATTCGAGCTCCGGTTGACTCTCTTGGAGGATACCACCACCGGCACCAAGTCGCATACCATTCTTATCCCATTGCACTTGACGTAAGGCCACTAAAGCCAAGTGTTCGAGCTCAGAGATTTGAAACAACACCGGGGCTCCGTAGTAGCCCCTTTCCTTTTGTCCAGGAATATCGAGCAAAGATCTCCACTTTTCAAAGGGACTCACTCCCACCGCTGATGTGGGATGAAAAAGGCTGACAATTTTTTCGGGTGAAATATCTTGGTTCAGCTGAACACGATAATTCGTCAGCAAATGGAACAAGGTTGGTAACTCTAAAATTTGAAGGGGGCTTTGATCCACCCGACCCAATTCACCCCATCTTTTATTGAGTTCATCTGCCACAAACTGATGCTCTTTTTTGATCTTAGGGTCCTGGTGGAGCTGTGCGGGTTGACCCGTTTTTTTCTCGGTTCCAGCCAGTGCCATTGAAGTGATGGAGAGACCCTTTTTGTGAAACAGAATCTCGGGAGTAAGCCCCAAAAAGCCTTCATTTTCATTCCAGTATCCGTAGGGAATCAAAGGATTTTGGAAGCCTGAAAGCTGGTTCAAAAAATGCCAAATTTGCTCTTCAGTGGGTGGTAATTTTGTGCGATCAAAAACGAATGGGACGGCTTTATTGAGCTCCGATTTTTGGATCTTCTCGAAGTGAAGATGAAAGCTTTTTAAGTACTCGCTGTGACTGGGACCCTGCCACTTTGGAAGAGGAGGTTTAACAGGTCCAGAGCCTAAAAATGATCGAAATTCATCAGCTGAGAATACCTGTTTATGAGAGGCTGACAGCTGACAGAGTTGAACATCGAAGAAGTGCTGAACTGCAAGGTCACAGGGCTGCTTTTTAACAGTGGAAAGTGTCTCAAAAGGACCTTGAAACAAATACCAGGAATTAGACCAGCCCAGGATCGCACCACATTTTAAAAACTTTGGGAGGTTAAATGAATGCATGATAATCTGTTACTGGTAATTGATGGTTTTTTGTATTAAGCATAACAACTCATCTTTAACCAGAATAAGACTATGAAGCAAACTGAGAAAGAATTCATAACTCCAAAGACTCGCCCTGTCCAAGTGGGAAAACACCTGATTGGCGGCGAAAACTTCACCCTCATCGCGGGTCCTTGCTCAATTGAAAGCCAAGAGCACCTCGAGCTCACAGCAAAAACTGTCAGATCCATGGGAGCTAATCTGATTCGCGGTGGAATTTGGAAACTCAGAACTTCTGCCGAATCCTTCCAAGGTTTAGGTCAGGATTCTTTCAATTTTATTCGTGAAACTCTGAAAAATAATAATCTCAGTCTTGTCAGTGAAATCACTGATCCACGTCAAATTGAACAGATTCATGACTTTGTGGATATGTTCCAAATTGGTTCTCGAAACATGCACAACTACGCATTGCTTAAAGAAGTGGGAAAAACAAAAAAGCCAGTTCTAATCAAGCGAGGATTTGCTGCCCTGATTGACGAATGGATTAAGTCCACTGAATACGTCAGACAGGGTGGAAACGAAAATGTGATTCTTTGCGAGCGTGGAATTCGAACTTTCGAAACAGCCACTCGTAACACTCTTGATTTAAATGCTGTTGTTTATGTGAAGAACAGAACTCATTTACCTGTCATTGTTGATCCCTCTCACGGAATTGGGATTCGTTCATTGGTACCTTCCATGGCATTTGCAGCAGCAGCCTCTGGATGTGATGGACTGATTGTCGAAGTTCACCCCAACCCCGAGAAAGCGTTATCAGATGGTCAGCAGACCCTGAATTTCTCAGAGTTTGAAACCATGGTGAAGCAGCTTGAAAAAATCCTAGTTGCTATTGGTCGACCACTGGACAAGAACTAGTTCAGCATGAGCTATCAAGGACCAAACCCCGATACCATTCGAAACATGTTCAAAAAAGTAGCCCCCGGCTACGACAAGGCCAACGATATTCTATCTGCAGGCATTCATCATTTATGGCGCAAGAAACTTGTGAAACTTGCAAAAGTTCATTCAGGACAAAAAATTTTAGACTGCGCAACTGGAACCGGTGATCTGGCTATCGAATTTAAAAAATCTGTAGGCCCAACTGGTCAAGTGATCGGAACCGATTTTTGTGCCGAGATGATGACAACAGCTCCTGCAAAGTCCTCAAAAGAAAATTTAGACATTCGGTACCAAGTGGCTGATGTAATGAATCTACCTTTTGAGGATTCACAATTTGATATGTGCAGTATTTCCTTTGGAATTCGAAACGTTCAAGACCCTGTGAAGGCCGTCAAAGAAATGGCCCGAGTTGTGAAGCCCGATGGAAAAGTTTTGATCTTAGAATTTGGACAAATGAAAACACCCGTCATCAAGGATCTTTATCAGTTTTATGCTGATAAAATTTTACCGTGGATGGGTGGTGTGGTCACAGGTGAAACCGAAGCTTATGATTATCTTCAACGATCCTCCTCTCAATTCCCAAGTCAGGAAAAATTTGTGGACCTGATGAAGGAAGCCCACAATTTTAAAAAAATCGATTTTTATCCCGTCAGCTTTGGCGTGGCCTACATCTATATTGGTTATAAGTAAGCTGGCACACGGCTTGTATGTAGAGTTCTAGGAACTCGAACTCATACATGTCTCAAACAGAGACACAAAAGGCCCATGAAACTCATTTTGATTTTCATTCTTATCTGGACCACATCAACACAGGCGGCTGTCAGTTGTTTGTATTCTGTGGCGGATCTTGTTCGTAAGCAGCAAGATTGGTTCGAAGTGGTTATCCCCACTGAGCGTGGATTTGAATTTCAAGTGGTTCACGACCCAGTTCAGGCGCAAAAACTTCTCTCGTCTGTTCCAGAGGCTCATCGAAAAAAAATTGAGGATTCTTTGAATGAAGTGGCTGACCACTATCAAAGTATTATCGAAAAATTAAAGACCATTGCGATTGCTCATCAAACGCAATTGCAATTCAGAATGAAAGATCCAGAATCCATTCGAAACAAAATCATTGATCGCGCTCAATCCTATCAGCGTCAGGGACGAATTTTTCAAATTCAGGATCTTCACGACATTGCCGGCGCTCGCCTTGTTGTCGACCGGGGCTCGGCCTTGTATTCGATGAGCAACAGCAAAAAACACTGGGCCCAGCTTTTAAAAATCCCTCAGAACCGAATCATACAAATTGAGATCAAAGGAAATCCTGATGAGCAAGCCAAAGGGAAATACTACCGAGCCGTTCACCTCATTATCGCTCACGAAAGTGGAGTCAGATTTGAACTTCAAGTTTTAACGAAAGCCATTAAGCACTGGCACAAATGGGATCACGGTCATGTTTATAAAAACACAAGCTCAGACAAAGCCTATCTTGAAAAATTAAAAAATTACTCTGTGAGCTGGGTTAAAATCATTCGACTGCTAGAAGATTTAAAATCCAACCCAGATTCAAAATCACTCCAAAGGCAAATTTCTGAGATTCAGAAATCCACAGGAGTTGATTTTACTTGGGCGAACTGGCCTTTCATTCTGGATGGACAAATGGCGAGTCACTTTGAAATTTCTTTTAACGATCGACTCCTTGTGGAATCCAATAAAAACAAGAGCCTAGGATTGCCGACACTGGATCGTAAAGCCATTAAAGACCTCGGAAACCTGACAATCACTCAGTAATCCAATGATTTAACAAACTTTCTGTTCCAGCCGATAAGTGCATATGAAGCAAAAACTGGATCTGGAAACCACCAGCAGTGATAAGTCAGGATTGAATGGCTTATTTGAAAGACTGCTCAGAAAATTTAAAGTTGTCACTCAATTGGCAACGATGCTTCCGCTGTATCTTCTTGCAAGTCTTGTCTTTGCACTTGGATTAACTCCTGGAGTTTTATTTTTTCGAGTTATGGCTGAATGGGCAACTAACACTCACTTTCTATTTCAAAGTTTCATTTATGCTTTTGCCATCGCCTTCGGATATTTTATGTACGGGGTGACTATGATTTTTGTTGTGCCATTAACAAACAAAATCATTGTCGGCAGACTTCAAGAATGGCGTGGAAATTACTATTCCTCTGAATCCTTGAAATGGTTCATCCATAATGGCCTGACTTATTTAGTTCGATTTACATTTTTAGAATTTGTGACTCCATCCCCCATTGCACAACTTTTTTATGAGATGATGGGAATGAAAATTGGAAAAGGTGTGGTGATTAATTCCACTTGGATTTCTGATCCTTCTTTAATCGAAATTCAAGACAAGACCACAATTGGTGGGTCCGTAACGATTGTTGCACACTACGGTCAAGGCGGAATGCTTGTGATTGCTCCTGTGAAAATCGGGTCCAATTGTACAGTTGGATTAAAAGCAACGATCATGGGCGGCTGTGAAATCGGAGACGGGGCTAAAATTTTGCCTCACTCTGTTTTGTTACCTAAAACTGTGGTACCTGCTGGTGAAATTTGGGCGGGCGTCCCCGCTCAAAAAATTGATCTTAGAAAAGTTGTTCAAACGTAACGCTTCCAAAATGCCTGTTGAGCTTTTGCTTGAAGTTCAAAAAGCTGATGCCCAGACTGATATTGAATACTTTTACTTAAAGCATATTCCCTGGCAGGTGAATTTTCTTTATAGCTCATATCAATAATCAAATGTGGCTTCCATTGAGCTGGAATTGTGGAGATTTCCGCATTGCCAGCTGCCCAAATTAAAACTTCTGCATGGTCGTATTCCCGTTGACCCGCTCGAGGCTTTCCAGAGCGAGCTGAGTAAAAAGTAGCCTTGGGAAGCAAGGCCTGAAAAGTTTCTAGCAACCCGCCTCCACCCCAAACTACAACATGACTTTTTTGAATAGCTGCAAAAACTTTTTCAAGGCCGACCTGATCAGTGTTAGTGCCTGACCAGGATTGGTTTTTAATATCTTTCACCAATGTGTTCAGTGCAGACTTTTGCACAAATTCTCCTGCTAGATTTTTAAGTGGTGACGTCACTGCCGCAAATGACAATCCCCACTTTTCAAGCATAGCCAAAGAGCCGGTCCAATTGTTTTGATCCAATTCAATTTTATAAAATGGAATGTCTTTGAAAAAATCCTTATGAAACACCGGAGAATGACTGTGCCCAATGGGAGAACCCAATACGGCTGCAAATTTTTGTATTGGTGAACTGAGTTGGCTGAGCCACTCCCAAACTGTGGGCTGGTCAGAACTTGATCCATTTCCCTCGCGGAAGAAGTTAAGTGTTTGTTTTGATTTCATCATCAGTCGAAACCATCCCCAGGATCCATTCGTGGATCGAGGTAGAAAATTTCTTTTGTTTGGATCCAATTGTTGCCAATCAAATCCAGCCTGAAGCTCTTTCCAATCGCTGATCAGAGGACAAAGTTTAAGATGATAGGGCGAATTTTCATAGGGTTTGAGCTGATCCAAAGCCTTCGACAATTGATCTTGATGGGTCGAAACAAAGTGGACTTTAATATCTTGTGGAAGACTGCGATTGAGATCCCAGTCGATTTTCATCTTCGACTGGATGACAAATTCAGGAATATCTCGCTGGGTTCTGACTGAATAGAAAACTTCCTGGTGATTCAGATATTTCTGTATATTTAAGAACTCATCAGTACTGAGCAAATCATCACGCCATTCATAAGTTACATTTTGATAATCTCTATGACTTTTGATTTCACCTTTTAAAATTGTCATGGCTCCATGGAGTGCTGGCTCTCCGAGCAGAATCTGTTTTTCTTGCTCATCAGAATTCCGAAGGCCCTCTGGAAGAGTATAGATAAAATGAGCTGCCCTTGCATACAGAGGCTCTCGCGATTGAAATCTCTGCTTAAATTCTGTCAGTGCTGGAACTGCAGCATCAAGTCTTGGACGATCGGTAAAAATTCGTCCGTCCTTGTCAGAATCCCGTCTGATCCAATAAACACGAACTTGTTCGTTGAACAGGGTCACGTCTATTCCCGCACCGCAAGCGACCACGGCATTTTCAATCTGACAGAGATTCAAGAAAACCTGCTTTTCAAGTTCTCGAAATCTTTTTTCGCCAAAATTTTTGAATATATCAGACACTGACATTTGTTGGTGCTTTTCGATTTCTAAATCCAGATCGAAAATTTGAGCCTTTGGATCATAAATCTTCCATCTCTGTAATAGGGCACTTTTTCCAGTTCCACGGTGACCAATCAAAGCACGAATCATCAGCCTGGCCCTCCGGAAATCAGATTCCAAAAGCCTGGAAAACTTTTATCGACGACTTCTGGATGATTGATCTTCAATCGGTAACCCATGGACTTTGCTAGAGCGGCTGCAAAAGCCAATCGATGATCATGATCAGGATCAAATTCAAAAAATTCATGATGATGACTTGCAGGCCCGAAGATTTTAATCCCAGCGCTTTGAACTTGATGACGAACCTTCATCAATGACAAAAGTTCACTGGTTTTTTGTAAACGATTGGACTCTTTAAAAATCAATTGAGGAGTGTCATAAACTTCGCTTTCACCTTTAGCTTTTGAGAGCAAAACACACAGCACTGGAAATAAATCAGGAGCAGAGTTGAGGCTGACTCGAATGGGATTGATGCTTTCAGCTCGACTGATAATTAAACCTTTATTATTTAAAGTTGTTGGAATGTTCATTTTTTGGAAAAGTTCGACAAAGATCTGATCGGGTTGAAGACTGGGATTTGGGAAGTTTTCGATTTCACAGTGTCCACGAGCGGCCGCCAATGCTCCGACAACAAAAGCAGAACTTAGATCAGGCTCAATTGTGAGCTCAGAGATTTCTATTTTTTGCTGGGCGAATATCAGAAGATTTTGATCTGCGTCCAACTCAAATTTAAGCCCCGCCTTTTTGACTAAATTTAAAGTCATCTCGAGGTAACCATCCGAAACTCTGTTTTTTGAAAATTCTATTTTTAAATTTTGAGGCAAGTGCCAACTGTTCAACATCAAAGCCGTTGCAAACTGACTGCTTTCTGAAAGATCCACTCGGATTGTTTCTGGAATTTTCCATCCCTGCGATTGAAGGATCAAGGATTGATCTTGAACTTGAAATGAAACTGAAAGCTGAGATAGCAAATTTGTGAGACCTTTCATGGGCCGAGAAAAAAGTCGAGCACTGCCCGAGATTTTCCATTGGCCAGGTTTACGAGATAAGTAAAGAGCCAAGAAACGTAAAGTTGTTCCCCCCTCACCCACTTGAAACTCAGATCCAGAACTGTTGAGAGCCGCCTTTAAAAACTGAACATCACGGCTGTTGGAATTACCCGTGATTTTCAATTCTGGTGCGTAGGCTTTTAATATCAAAGCCCTATTCAGAAGAGATTTCGAAGCTGAAAGTTCACCTTTGAATTCAAAGTGTTTCATAAAGCTCCTGAAGAGCTCTTTGTTGCCGACGGTATTCTCGTAAAATATCATCAATATGAACTTTTTTGATCACAACTTTTCCTGGCCTGACAACAAAAGTAAACTGAATGAGTCCGTCTTTATTTTTTTTATCTTTCAGCAAATAGCTTTTGATTTTAGATTCTGATAGTCCGTACAAAGTTTGATCCAGCTGATTTTGGAATTGGCGATCCCAAACATAGGACCACGGCATTTCATCCATCATATTCACAGAGCGATCGGCACTCATCATTTTTTTCTGCACACTCCAGGCCAGATCAAACAAAAGCCCGTGAAAAACGGCCAATCCGTGGGGAACTTGGCAGTGAGCTTCCCAAACATGACCCATAGTATGACCAAGATTAAGCTGATGACGAATCCCTTTTTTTTCAAATGGATCTTTTTTTACGATCTTGTATTTAACATCAATAAATTCTTTCAAATCTGACCAGCGAATTTGGCCTTTTTGCCAATTCCATTTCTGCATCGCTTTCAGTAATTTTTCCCCGCCAATCAGGGCTGTTTTCATAAACTCGCCGCTGGCTTCGAAAAGTCTTTGCTCGGGTTGAGACTGAAGAACTGATTTTACAATCCAAACCTTTGTAGGAAAATGATAAGTCCCCACTTGGTTTTTATAACCACCCACATTCATCGCAGTCTTGCCACCATGACTGGAATCCAAAGCGGCAAGCCAAGTTGTCGGCATTTGCTCGACAGCAATGCCACGTTTTAAAATTGAGGCGACAAATCCACCGAAATCACCAACACTGCCTCCGCCCATCACCAAAACTTTTTGTGTCGTTGAAATATATTTTAACAAATTCTCGATGTGATTAGGAAGTTGGCCGAGCTCTTTTAAACCTTCTCCAGATTTCACAGCATAGCGATTTGGAAATTGGGTGATCCACTTCTTTATCAATGGAATCTTCAATAGGTACTGGTCGAAAATCAAAAGTGTGGATTCTTTGTCTTTCCACTTGGGAAGCTGATCGCTGAACTGACAGATATTTTTCAATTGAGGCTCCAGTCGATGGGACTTTGTTGAGTGGAAACTAAGTACTCATTAATTTTTGAAAATGGCCGACTACCAAAGAATCCCCGGTAAGAAGATAAAGGAGAAGGATGGGCACTTCGCAAAACCAGATGCTTTTCACTGTTGATAATGGCTCCCTTTTTTTGAGCGTAGGCGCCCCAAAGAACAAACACAAGATTTTGTCTTTCTTCATTCAGAAGACTGACGATTTTATCTGTGAAAGTTTCCCAACCCTGACCTTGATGGGAACCCGGTTTTCCAGATTCCACTGTCAGCACAGAATTGAGAAGCAAAACACCTTGATCGGCCCACTTTTGCAAATACCCAGATCGTGGAATTGGTACTTGAAGATCTTCTTTGAGCTCTTTAAAAATATTTTGTAACGAAGGTGGAATATCCACACCCACCGGAACAGAGAACGAAAGTCCATGGGCCTGGCCTGGACCATGGTAAGGGTCCTGACCTAAGATGACCACTTTCACTTGTTCAAACTTTGTTGCATTCAAAGCCGCAAAATAGTGATCCCCTTTGGGAAAAATTTCGGCCTTTTCTTGAAATCTTTCTTTGAGGAATTTCTTGAGGTTTTGCATGTAGTTAAGATCAAATTCAGACTGCAGTTTCTCTTTCCAAGAATTTTCAAGTTTTAACTGTGACATGACTTAAAATAATCCATCTCTGATTGATACATTGAGTCCCTCAAATGTGCCCTGAATCTCGACCTTAGGGAAGTATTCAAATTTCTTTTCGCAGCCAAAAGGACTCTTGCCAAGCTCTTTTGATGACTCATTGTTATACTATAAACAGTGAAATCAAGTCTTTGAAGGGAGGCAGTATGTCGAATGTAAATCAGCCTGAACTGACCTTAGAATTAGACGAGAACCCGGAAATCAGATCCTTCGTGTATCAGCAAATTCTTGAATTTGAGCCTTACGTGACGCCTCAGACGATTGTTGCCGTGATCGCAAAAGATCCTCTCAAAGTGAGATCTAAACTATTAGCTGAGGGCCAAGAGATCAGCAAAAAAGAGCTTTCTAAAATGTACCGGATTGCGATTACTCTCAAGGAAGATGGTTCTCAGATTCAGGAAGAGGCTCTACACACCGACATTTTTGAAGCCATAAAAATGGCCAAGCAAAAATTGATTCAGAAGTTAGAGGCCATTCAAGAACATGTGCTGAGCCAATCGGATCGAATTGAGCAGATCAATCAGGCTTTGGGAAATAACTCACAGATTCACTAATGCTAGTGATCGTCACCAGAGACTTCGGGTTTATTGTTAGTTGGCAACTCATACTTGGCAAGCTGACCCAAGACATCTTGGAGCTCGTCAAACTTTTGAAAACTACCCGGCATGCTAGATCTGAGCTCCGTTGTTAAAGTGGGAATATTTCTCTCGGCCCAAAGAAATCTTCCTAGGCTGCCCGTGTAATGTCCCAATGATTTCCAAGGTAAGTAATCAAATGGCGGCGGCTTCACTTTTGGTCCATCAAAATCAAGGACACCTAACGGTGTATGGATAGAGACCACGAAATCCGGTTTGTAATCGGTGACGTGCTTCATCGCACATTGTACTTCAGGCTCTCCGCCTGCAACCGAACCTGGAAATCTTCGAGGATTTGAAGAAGTTCGATCTTTCCAAAATTTTTCAGCTTGGGCATTCCAATCTTCTGTTGGAAAATTTCGATTCAAATCGACACGATTCGCATTCACTCGAGTCTTTGCAACGAATCCGTCAGGATTCAAAACAGGTACGACTCTCCAGTCATTACGTGGTTCAATTTCAGACAATCTCTCCATCCAATATCGAACCAGACTGCCCGCCCCTGTCTCGTCACCATGAATCAGACTGAAAACTAAAATCCTTTTTTTCGCTTTATCATGACCATTTCGATCGTAATGAATAATAGGAGAGCCTTGAACGCTTTGGCAGCCCTCTAACACTTGAGCGGTCACACAAACCTTCTCTGCGTTCTTCTTTAGAAATGGCCCTTGAATGCTTCCGAGCAGCTCAATACATTTTTTTTGAGGTTCCCCTTGGGAAACTCCGGCAAACAATAGAAGTGTAAAAATCAAAGACAGCGTTTTCATTCACTTGAGCTTCGCATGAAGTAAAAAAACTCTCTATACCAAATTGAGAAAATAAAAAAATCATCTCTCTGAAGCAGACAAGAGTCCTGTAGACTTAATGAATCAGGTTAACTTTTTGGAGGGAAAATCCATGCAGAATCGCGGTCGAGTCCACTTTGCAATTTTGTTTATTGTGAACCCCATCGTTATTCTGTTCTACCAAAACTGTTCTGTTTTACCTGTTCACTCTCATGCTCTTGCGCAGAAATCGGCAAGCTCAGTTACCGATAGACGCATAGCTTCAGTTGAAAAATTTGAAGTTCAAAAATGTCGCTATATCTCTGCTGCACCTTGCGCGGAATAAATAAAAAACCTAGACCCCCATTGACCTTCTTCTATTTGTAAATTATATGTAAGTTATGAAGAAGTCGCTCCTCCCTAAAAAAGCAGCTCTGAAGACAATCCCACCTGACAGTGGGGTTTCGTCTTTGACTTCTAATGAAAGAAAATTTCTCAATTTTATTGAATCAGTCACACTCAGCTCGGGCCTTTCGCCCAGCTATCAGGAAATCTGTCAGCATTTTGGTTTTGCCTCTTTTAATTCAGTTCAGAACTACGTCAAGCAACTGACTAAAAAAGGTTATTTAAAAACCCATCCCCATCAAAAGCGCGGGCTTGAAGTCCTGCGAAATGCGACAGCCTTTTCTTCTCAAATTATGAATCAAGCTAGTGAACGGACGACGACCGAATCCCTGCAGGATGGACTCCTCCAGGGCCCTGCAGGGATTCGGCCCATTCCTTTACTTGGATCAGTTGCAGCAGGTGCACCAATCGAAAGAATTTCCACAGGTGAAACACTTTCTGTGCCCTCACTTTTAATGAAAAACCCAGATCAGACCTTTGCTCTATCAGTGACCGGTGATTCCATGGCTGAAGAAGGAATTCACGACAAAGATTGGATTGTGGTTCTTAAACAAGAATTCGCAAAAAATGGGGATCTCGTTGTGGCCTCCATTCAGTCAGAAGCTGGACAAGAAGCCACAGTAAAAAGAATTTATTATCACCAAAAACAAACACCCGACAAACGTGTAGAACTCAGACCTTCTAACTCGCAATTTCAGTCGCAGTGGTACGCAGAATCTGAAGTCCAGATTAAAGGTCTCGTCACAGGACTTTTAAGAAAATTTTAACCGCTGCAAATTGATTTTTTAACTCAAAAACTTTCAACATTCTGTCGATAGTATAAAAATGAATTTCAAAATGTTTTTCTCTGTTTCCTTTGTTTTATTGCTCGCCAATTGCACCAGTACAAAATCTTTTGCAATCTTCGATTCAAAAATCAGTTTTGAAGATTTTAGAAACCAGTGGCCATCCCGAATGGCACAAATTAAAAATCGACAGATCAGCTCAGAACCCAACTGGCAGGCCAAACTTAATCAGATCTGCCAGACCCATGAGAACCTGTGTGAAATCAGAACAAAAACTTCGAAAATGCTGTCAAAGAATACGGATTTACGCCACCAAGATTATTTCAAGGTGATTCAGGAATCACAATATTCAGAGCTCGACTCAATCTCGACAGCCTATGCATTGAAGGCTTTTGGAAGACTTAAAAAGAATCAACTCATGCAATACTCTGAAAATTTACTGAACGATACATCTTGTTTTTCTACGGACAGCCGCCACGCACTTGCAGCTACATTAGAAAATTTTCTTCCTGATCAGGAAGTTCTCTACACAACTTTAAGTCTTTATGAATCGAACACGAAATGCCCGCATTTAAGAACAGCGGCATTATCTGCTTACCGTGCAGGAATGCTGAGGATCGTTGATAATCGATGTGATGTGGCCATTCCACTTTTAGAACAGGCAGCTCAGTCTTCGGAAGAGTATTTGAAATCTCGCTCGCTCTACTGGAAATGGTCCTGCTTGGGACAATCCCCAGTAGTCAAGTCTGATGCACTTTCGACTATGCCTTACTTTTCCTATCACCGACTGATCATGAATCAATTCTCAGATTATATGTTGAGTGATCAAGAACTTTCACAAAATAAAACTCCATTTGAGTTAGAATCAAAAGATTTAGGACTCAATCAAATGCTCAATTTAATTGAGTCACTCATAGCAAATAATGATTTGCCGAGCGCTCGTTATATTTTTGAAAAAGTAAATATGAATCGGCTGCAAGAGGCAGAGCCTGGATTTCGTCTGCATTGGGCCTACCTCATGCACCTGAGTCAAAGTGGAGTTCGAAAATTTCAAATCCTTTCAAAGCTGATTAATAATTCTCAGGAATTCAGAACGAAATCAGTCAAAAGCATGTTGTTTCCGAATTGGTATTTTGAAAGTGTTTCCTTTCACACATCTCAAGTTGACCCGTGGTTGATTCAGTCATTAATTCGGCAAGAAAGTGCCTTCGACCCAAGAGCCAGAAGCTCAGTTGGTGCTACAGGCCTTATGCAACTGATGCCATCGACGGCAAGAAGAATGGCTAAAATTAACAGGTCACAACTTGCTGACCCTGCTGCCAACGTGAAACTGGGAGTCCGATTTTTTGAACATCTCTTAAAAAGATACGACGGAGAAACTCACTTAGCACTGGCCGCCTACAACGCGGGGCCTGGCAAAGTCGATGAGTGGATTAAAAGATACCCGACTGAAAATCCGCTGCTTTTTGTGGATGCAATTCCTTACCGTGAAACTCGGGAGTATGTTTCGTTCATCATGAGAAATTACTACTGGTACAAGTTTTTAAATGGCGTGAATCAATCAGAGCCCTCGCAGGTTTCCGAATTTGAGCCCATGGCCAGCTCGAATCTTTAGTTAGCTTTTAGCTGTATTTTGATCTTTAGCTGGAAAGAAAAGAATGGTGGGATTCTTCACTAGTTTTCTTAAAACAGCTCTGTAAATTGTTTGTCTTTGAACTGATTGAATTCTTCGGGCTCGCACGGCCACGATAAATGCCAATGTGAACGAAACAGATAAATTGAGAATCGCCATTGTTAAAATTCCCAAAGCTGCGGTGACAACCACGTAAGCACTCACAGTTGTCACATCAAGTGAGATTAACGCTGCCGCCATTGCGCCAGAAGAAAGTGTGACGTGTCTGACATCCAAAAGGATTCCAAAAAACTGAAGAAGTGCAGGTGCTAATCCCAACAGAAATCCCAAAGAAATACTTCCTGCAATCGCAGCTAGATTTGATCTTAAAAACTGAGCCACCCATCGAGCTCGAGACTCTCCCAGTACAAAGCAAAGCCTTCTATTCTGAGAAATGGCTGAGGAAAGCCTATGGTAAGCAAACCAATTATCAATCCAACCGGCAGCTAGACTTGAAAGCCAAAGCAGAACACCCGTAAAAGCGGCAAACAAAGGAGTCGGACCAAAAAATGAAAAGCTATTCAAAGTATACATCGCGGTTTCTTGACTCATAATAGGTTGACCGAAAAGGAAAAGGTAACTCCAACCAATCACCAGTGTCAGCGGGACAACTCCTAAAATATTTCCGAACACAGCCGTCACTTGCGTTCTGAGTAAATTAATAATTTCTGAGATCATATTATCAAATGACTCTGGACTTTCTAAGTTTTGCATTTTTGCAGCTAAAGCCGGAGCCGTCATCGAGGATTGTTTGGTGGCCAAAGTAAAATTCAGAAAGTGGATGGTTAAAAAACTGAGAGAATAATTAAGAGTGGAAGCGAGGCCTAAGAAAAATGGACTGAGTCCAATGGATGTTAGAAAAAGCTTCAGCAAGCAGGTGAATGTCGTAACTAAACCGCCACCCGCAGCTTGAGCAAGCATGACTTTTTGCTGTGCAAAATTTCGAGTGATATAGTGCTCGCCTGTTTCAGCTGTACGCTCAATGATCTTTCTGGCAAGCAATGAAAAGCTTTCGCTCAGTAAAGACCTGACATGATTCTTGTCTAAAGATTCTGCAATCAAGCTTTCTAGAAACTGAGACAAAAGCAACGGGTCAATTTCTTTCTGCTCTGAAATCAAAAACAGATTCTGAATGCGCCGTAACAAACTTTCTAATTTATCAATCTGAAAAACAATCTGAACACTGACGCCAAATTCATTTAAATGCTGTTTGATTTCAGAGAGATCTTTTAAGCATACTTCCAACTTTTTATTAAATTGTGAGCCTAGGACCGCTTTCAGATCTGAGTCTGTTTCTGAAAAATACTTTTGTAAGTACTGTGAAAAAAGATAGAAAGAGTTCTTTCTGAAGTCAGGATCCGTCAATCGCTGTCGTAATTGATGACTCAATCCCAGGGCTTGAACTTGAACAGAAAGAAGTAAAATAGCTTTTTGTGCATCTTCTGAAAGTGAATTTCTCGATTGACCTGAATCGCCATATTTTAAGAGTTCTTGGATTCTGACAAACGTCGCGGAATCAATTTGCTGGACCCATTGCAAATCGGTTTCACTGTGAAAATTGTGTTGAAATAGGTATGACAGATCTTTTTCATCAGGGGTCACTGGTAAGATTTTTTTCTGCAAACGATCAATAAATTCTGCTGTCAAAGAATCCTGTAGTGAAAGCCCGGTCTGTTCAAACAGGTTAAGTGCACTTGTTTCTTGAAATACGGATCTGAGTGATGCCGCCACTTTGAGTTTCCAAGTTTCGTTGCGATCTAGAACGTTTAGGATATGTCGCACTCGGATGGATTGAGGGGTCCCTGACTTAAATTCTGCAAGTTGTTGAACATGTCCACGATGCCGAATCCATTCCAACAAATCAAAAAACCAGCTCGTTCTTTCACGTAAAGTTGTTTCAGGTCCAGGTGCATTGGCGAGAACTTGATCTAAATCTTTTCTAATTGTTCTAGAAAGCTTCAATCTTTGCCACAAATTACTCATGGGTCTAATGTCCGGAAGAAACAAATAGCGGTCAACGGATATTCTCCACATTTAAAATTGTAATTATCGAAAAAATCATTAGATAATATCCAGATGATAGAAACACTGACACCCCTATTGCTAGGACTTTTCTTCCCATCTCAATACTCTCGGAATGTGACACCGTATGAGCAAGTTGTTCAAAGAGTTCAAAGCATCCAAAGTGAAAATCAAAACACATCTAGAATCTTCTCCCTTGGAGTCTCAGATCAAGGCCTTCCCATTATTGTGATACAAATCGGTAGATCAGGTCCTGCCACATTGATTGTTGGAACACATCATGGAAACGAGTACGGTTCGACTGCTGTCGCAGTTGCAGCGGCTCAACATTTTGCTAAATACCCGCTTCGCGATCGAACTCTCTACATCATTCCTGTTCTGAACACTTCCGGTTACAATGCTAGATCTCGAAACGAGCGTGGTCCTAACAATCAATCTTTTGATGCCAACCGTGATTACGAGGGTCCTTGTAGATCTGGCGTAGCGCACAAATTAAAATCCACTCGTTATCTAGCTAATTTTATCGAAGAGAAAAACATCGTAGCCTCTGCGACATTACACACCTATATGCCTGGCGTTCTGTATCCTTGGGGTTTTTCGACTCGAGATACAATGACTTTGGATCAATCGAAGTACGTGGAACTCGCAAGAATGGCGACGAAGGAAAGTGGATACGGAGTCGGTAATTCCACAGAAGAACTTTATGCAGCGGACGGAACTTTCGAAGACTTTGCGTATTGGAGACATGGAGTTTGGTCACTTTTATTTGAAATGGGTTTGTCACATAATCCCAACGAGCAAAACATTCAGGATATGATCCGACTGAATGTTCCAGGCCTCAGACGATTTTTAGAAGAATCGCCAGAAAATAGATCTGTTCGAAATCAATTCACAGGTCGATGTGATCGTAATGTTCGTCAAAGAGATAAGCTCGAATAAAGCTTAATTGATCATCACCAAATGACGTTCAACGTCCATGACTGGTGATTTCAATTGAATAATTTTAGATTTCAGATCCTTAAAACTTTTTTGAGCAAGGCCAAGCTCTTCATCGATTTTTTCTTTTCGACCCTTAAGCAATAAGTACCGTCCACCGCCAGCATAATATCTTCGGGTCATATCTAAAATAACTTCAGCACCTTTAAAAGCTCGAGCTGTGATCAGGTCCGTATTTTTCATTTCGGATGTGATTTGATCATGCAATTCAATATTAGGACAAATTTTCTGACATTTAGTTAAAAATTCTCGTTTCAATGGGCTTTTTTCATAAAGGTGAAATTGCGTGGCGGGAAATTGAAGAGCCAGTAAAACACCGGGCAAACCCCCGCCAGAACCTAAATCAGCAACCACTTTTAAATCTTTAGGAAACGAGGAAAGAGCGAGCATGCAATCGATCACGTGATTATCGATGAGTTCTTCGAAAGTCATTTTACGACTAATCAGGTTAAGCTCTTCGTTCGAAGCAACAAGCAAATCGATGTATTTTTTAAGACCCGCCAGGGCTTCTTGGCGGAAACCTAAAGCCAGAAAGTGAGATGTTTGTTGATCAAAATATTGCATAAAAATCTTATACTCTTGAACCGATCAATTTTTAAGTCAATTTATTGAACCATTCGCTTTTGAGGTGCTTTTTTCAATTGTTCAAAGACCTGATCTGGATGAGTTCGTGTGACGAGATGGCCGGCCTCTGAGATCTCAACAAAGTCGACTACAAAGCCCTTTTCTTCTAAGCGGATGGCGGCTTGTTTCATCATCCCCATAGGGACTAACTCGTCATGAGTGCCAATGATGATCTGAATAGGAATATTTGTATGAGGCATGCTTTCACTTGGGTGAAACAAATTGAATTTTCGAGCACCACGGGTCACAGCAATTGCACTTCGAATCTGCTGATCAAGACTTTCCTTAACGGCTGGGTCATTTAAATCAATTCCTGATTTTTCAGCATAAAAACGAAAGTAGGGCTCGTAACTGGAGTACATGAATTTTTCGAGCTTTGGATCCGTCAGTGATTCCTTTAATGAGGAGAATCCTAAAAATCGAAAGACAGCATCAATGGACGAAAAGAATTGCCCGAAGATAAAATTACTTTGCTCAAGATTAGATTCAAGTTTGTTAGACACGACCTCAGGTGCAAAGAACTTAATCCCTTTGGCAATCGAATCCGTCACCGGTCGACCTACCAGAGCTTGAGAAGAATACCACTCAGCGATATCCTGAGCGTAAAAAGAAATCAGATTCAGACCCTCAATTTCGATTTTTGACTTAGGGTAATAATCCTTGAGCATGGCTCCTGTTATCAGGCCGACAGCTCCACCTAAGGAATGCCCGATGATTTTAACTTTTGAAACTTTAGTTTCTGTTAAAATTTTAATAACTGACAAAGCATGTGCACGAATGTCGATGGTCTCATCCACATTACTTTTATTCTGCAGTCCTCTCCACAAGGAACGTCCATGGCCCAATAGATCCACCCGAATAACTCGGTGACCTTCTGCCAAATACTTTTCAGCCAATTGATTCAGACGGCCCGAGTGATCACCTAGGCCATGGATCAAAAGTATGTCTTCAACGTTTTTAGGGTGTTTGGGATAGTCCACCCGGTAATACATCTCTTGCTCAACTTTAACACTGAACCGAGAGTTCGCTTTTACAAAACCCTGTCGATCGAAAGCAGAATTGGTCACGTGATTTGTCCAGGGAGTGGTCGGGTCATCTTTTAAGACAAGCATTTTCTTTTTTTTACTCTTTGATTTCAGACTCACCGGGGCCGAAACCGCCTGAAGACAAAAGATCTCGGCGTGGGCCTGGCAAAAATTCGCCAAAAGAAAGAATAAAGTCAGGGATTTGAGATTGCTCATAAAGCTCTACACTTCAATTAAAAGGCCACCTCAGTTGAGTCTGTGATCCAACACTGTGGGGTGTTTTTACTCTAATCGCCTTGAAAGTGTCGACACTGTCAAAAATTTAATCATCAAATGGGCGTACAGAGCAGCGCTCCTGAATTCTTGCAACCAATTGCCGTGCCCAAACACTTGAACGATCCCTGAGTAACTCACTGGCTTGATGATCACGGCAATCAATCCAGTTGGGAAACGACAGAGTTCCCGTTTCACCATCATCATCTTCTTCCGCAGCCTGAGATAGTGTGGGAACAGCAAACTGAAACTCGAGAGAGTCGACTTGACCGGATGAAAGAAAATTTTCCTTTTGAAGTTTCAATGCAATTTCGGTGGGAGTAACAAAACCGATTTGATCTTTGAAAAGTCTTGTTCCACGGTTATCTTCCTCTTTGTTTTTTGAGGAATAAGCTTCTCGAATGAATGTTAAAATTTGAATTTCGGGAAACTCGTTTTTAATTTGATTGTAAACTGCTGGGTCTCTTTCACCGTTATCACCAATGAGAATAAGGACTTTAGGATTTTCAAGCTCAATGATATTTCGAAGAGAATTTACTTTATGATTTTTGTCTCTCAAACTCTTTCTTAAGACCAATCTTCCTACTGGAAAATTGTGAATTTTAAGAAAGATTCCATGAATATTCGAGAAGGGTCTTTCTGGTGCGTTCGTGAGGTAATAAAATTGAGTCATTGGCTGAAAATTTCGAATCTCTGAGTAAAGCTCTGACATGCCCCGAAAGACATTGCCCACTTTTAAAGAGTTCCCTGCTGCACTATCCAGATCTAAAACGTGGGATACTTTAATTGTGTCATCTACATCGGAAACAACAACAGTTTGAGAATGGGATTGGAAAGTATAAACACTCAGAATAAGTAAAATAAGAATTTTCAAAAAAGACTCCTTGCCTTGAGTCCCCCGACAACAAGTTATCATACTCTTGAAAAAAATTCTTGAATATATGCTGTATAATTTGAACAATTAAAAGGAGCTCAAGGAATTGTCTAAGAGTTCTACAGCCGAAACCCTGAAGGATTGCTTGAAACTGATCATTTTTCTGTTTGTTTTCACCATTTCTAACCGCTTGCAGGCCTCCAATTCTTGTCCGACTGCCCTACAAATCAATTTAGGTCTTATTCAAATCAGTGGAAATTTGAAAACTAAAAGTTCGGTCATTTTACGGGAACTCAAACTTTTACCTCATCAAATCGTTTGTGAAGACCAAATTTTAGAAGGCCTCAGTCGAATCAAAAGAACTGGTTTGTTTTCACAAGTGAACCATCAACTCATCGAGACTGCTGCATCGAACATCAGAACACTCTCGATAGAGGTGATCGAAAGATGGACCACACTTCCCATCTTTAAGGCAAGCTCTGGGGGTGGAGTCTCCCAGTTCACATTCGGGATTTATGATCCTAACATCAACGGAGATTTTATCGAGGCTGGTGCTCAATACGAGAATTTGGCTGGAGCTAGTTCGGGTATTCTTTGGTTCAAAAATCCACGATTGTTTGGCGAGGACCATGGGGTTGATCTTCAGTATTGGAACATCAAAAGAATCCGTGTCAAATATGATCAAAAAACCAGTGGTCCTGTTATAAAAAGTGGTTTTTTACAAGAACGAGAAAAAATATATGCTGATTACTTTCGTGAAATTTCATCTGATCGGGTGATTCGATTTTCTGTTGATTATAACAGCGATGATTTTTCAACTGATTTTTTACCGGATGATGTCCAAGAGAAAAACGGCCCAAATCCCCTCTTACCGCCAAGATCTCAACTTCTCATTTCAAAAGTAGGTCTGGAACTCGGTCACATCCAAGGCGAACCCCAATCGCTCGAGGGATCCAAAATCGGTTTCTACTTTGGCTATGCTCAGCCGCTGAATTCTCGAGTGCAGTCTTTTGTTCAAGGAGATATTAATTATCATAGCTATTCCACTTTGGCTCCGGGGTGGCAGTTGGCTCAAAGGTTTCTGATTGGATCAACATCAACAGAAATTCTTCAGTACTGGCACTATTTAGGCGGTCTTGATCGCATCAGAGGTTTTGCAGACAATCGCTTTTCAGGTCGCCATTTCGGACTGAGCAATTCAGAAATCAGATATTTATTTTTACAAAACCCATCGATGCTAATTCAGGCGGCAACTTTTTTAGATCTCGCCACCATCGGAGATAAATTCTCGGACTTGAATCAAATCCATGCGGCAAGTCTGGGTGGCGGCTTTCGTTTTATTTTGCCAAAATTTTACAGATTTGTCTTACGTCTCGACTATGCAAAACCAATCATTAAAAATGACACAATGAATTTTAGCTTGGGTGTTCAACAGTTTTTTTGAGCTATCTAACATGAACCTTCTTGCTATTTTCACTTCAGATCGTTTCAGAGCCAGTAGGAAAACTAGAGCTATCTAATAAAGCCTATCTATGAGCTACTCACTCATCTCCTCTTTAAAACTCTTCAAAGTTAGGAATTCATGAACGTTCAAGTCATTTCATTTAATTGTCTTTTGAAAAGCAAAGCTGGCCAAGTGATTAGCTCAACCTTCAATCGAGATGTATTAACATCTGCAGAAGGACAAACGACAGTATTGAATGGACTTGCACGAGGACTTCAGAATTTAACTAAGGGCGAAAGACGAACTATCTGTCTGACTGCAGAAGAAGCCTATGGACTTTACGAACCTAAAAAAATTATTTTATTTCCAAGAAGTCGACTGGCGAAAAATATCAAAGTCGGAGAATTTATCACGGTCGTGACTAAGAATGGGTACCAACACGTTTACAAAGTTGTTCAACTTCACAAGGACATGGTCAGCCTGGATGGCAATCATCCTTTAGCGGGACAAGATCTTGTTTTTGAGATCGAAACTTTAGCGGCACGAGATGCCACTCAGGATGAAATCGTTGCCTCTTCCAATCAGTTCTCATCACAGATGTTACATTAGATCTCGATGGCAAAAACAAATTGCATGAATATGAACCACGGAAAATCAAATCCTCCCGTGGTGTTCTGTCCAAATTGCGGTGAAAAATTTACCCAAGGATCCCACATCAAAGCTCGCTGTGATGAGGAAAAGCATAAATCTCGTCGAAAAGAGCGAAATCTCTTCTGCCATGACTGCGGACAAGACCTAAAAAAATAACAGGGGGGGCTTGATTCCTCCTCTGAAACCTGTAAGTTACGCGATCAACCCTCAATATTGGTAACTTATGACATCTGTTCAATTCTCTGATCTCAAACTCATCGAACCTTTACAAAAAGCATTGATAGCAAGTGGCTATACAAGCGCCACCCCCATTCAAGCCGCTGCGATTCCGCAACTTCTGGAAGGTCGCGATCTTCTTGGCGTCGCTCAAACAGGAACTGGTAAAACAGCCGCTTTTGCTTTGCCGATCTTACAAAGACTCATTGAAAGTCATAAAAAAGTAGAATCCAAGCATGCCCGGGTTTTAGTTCTCACTCCCACTCGCGAATTGGCCGTACAGATCCACGAAAGCTTCCAAACCTACGGTAAAAATTTGCAATTAAAATCCACCGTGGTTTTTGGTGGCGTTTCTCAATTTCATCAAGTCAAAAGCATCGTTCATGGCGTTGACATTTTAGTTGCCACGCCCGGAAGACTTTTGGATTTAATTAACCAGCGACACATTTCCCTTAGAAGCCTTGAAGTTTTCGTTTTAGATGAAGCTGATCGCATGCTTGATATGGGTTTTATCCATGACATCAAAAAAATTATTAAAATGTTGCCACAAAAACGACACAGTTTGTTTTTCTCTGCGACTATGCCACCCGACATCCAAGACTTAGCAAACCAATTGCTTCATGAACCCGTGAAAGTCGAAGTCACACCTGTTTCCTCGACAGCAGAAAAAATTCAGCAATCTGTGATGTATGTCGAAAGAAAAAATAAAAAGGATCTTCTCCGTCATGTTCTTAAAAATAAAGATCTTAAAAAGGTCATCGTTTTTACTCGAACTAAACACGGCGCTAATCAAGTCAGTGAAGTTTTAGAAAAGAATGGCATTTACAGCGCAGCCATTCATGGCAACAAATCTCAAGGAGCCAGGCAACGGGCCTTGGATAGTTTCAAAAAAGGAACGATCCGGGTTTTAGTTGCCACTGATATCGCCGCTCGGGGAATCGATGTGGACGGGATCACTCATGTCATCAATTACGAACTTCCCAACATTGCTGAAAGCTACGTGCACCGAATCGGTCGAACCGCACGTGCGGGCGCCGAAGGGATTGCGATTTCTTTCTGTGATGAAGAAGAGCGAGCCTACCTGAAAGACATTCAAAAATTGACGGGTCAGGGCATCCCTTTAGATACAAACCAACCTTACCATTCCATGAGCGTTCAAAACGCCCAGCCTTTGTCTAAGGGAAAAGCAAAAGCCCTGATCGACTCAAGGTTTGGCAGACCTTCTAAGGGCCGTAATCAAAGGAATAGACGCTTTGGTGGACCCAAAAAAGCGTCTCAATCTCAGACAACAACTAAAAAACAGAGTTAATGGGAACTGGCGGCTTTATTGTGAAGCCGCGTAGACCAAGTTTTGACCTCTTCGCTGATTTGAAGCAGAGGATTATCAAACTTAACACCATATCCTTCACCGTAGCGAATATGTTGATTTCGATTCTGCCAAACTGGCGAGGCGTGAACATTCAATTCGAGTTCACCAATCTTAAAGGTCAAATAGACTTTTTCTGACTGGTTCAGCGAGCCTCCTGGGATTTCAAAATAACATCCCGTGCTCGAGAGATCCCTCATTATACCGTGAATGTATTCGGCTCCTGAACGAACAGAAACTTTCGTCTGGATGGGCAATCGGTACTCGCGAATATGAATTTCAGACTCGATATTCAAAAATGGCTGCATTTGCTCGAATCCGTAAAATTGCATATACATTTCTAAAAAGTACTGCCGTGTTTGCAGATTAAATTCTTCATACACTTGCGATTGTTTCAAACAAAATTGAGTTAGCATTTTTGGCGTCATCACAGGATAGATAATTTGACCTTGAGGAAGTTCAGGGTATTTAAATCTTCGGTCCCGGCGGGCCACAAACAAAGCAGGGTTCTCATAGTATTTTAAACTGGGGATCAGTCTTCGGTAATTTCTTCTGGACTCTTTGGAAAGGTTCAACTGCATCAAAGTTAAATTTGAATGAGCTGAAGAATTATAGCGAATAATTGGACTAATCCGCTCAAACTGCCAGAAATCTGCAAAGTAGGACTCAAGCGCTGGGTTCACAGACATGATCAAACTTCTGAAGTTGAGCTGCCTTTTGGCATAACAAATCGCAAACTTGATCATCAAATGAAGCAAAGCCAGCGTAGACTTCTTAAAGCCTTTATCGATAGCAACGTAAGCAACCTCGAGGTGAACTTGTCTTTGATGCTGACGGAGCTCACGAATTTCATTTCCAAAATACTTTTCACTGTAGAACCCGACCTTAGAATCTTGAATAAGTGCCGCAGTGGCCACAACAACTTCTTTGTATTTCACGACAATGGTTGCTGTCAGAGGCAGAACCGAGTGAACAGGGCACATCAATCCACTGGGTTGTGCAGCAAGTAACTTTTTTTGAACAGCATCATCATGCAGAAGTTTAAAGGCTCCTTCAAAATCATCACTGTTCGAAGCCAAGTGCACAGTAAAGTCAGAATCGAAAGCCGTATCAGGAATAGCAAAGTGGGCTTTGTTAAAGAAATAACGAGCACGAAATAAAACAATCTTAAAAAAGAAATGAATTTTATTTTTTAAATTTTTTAAGATCATAAGACATCTCTTTTATTCATGGACAACTCGATATGTTCTTTTCATTCTAAAAATTGATCCATCGTTGACGCTGACTTCAATCAATTTTGTCGCATCGTTGGGATGGGTCTCAGTCATATACTTTTTTTGAATTTCACTCCACTCGGGTAAAGTCTGGTGGATGTAACTCGCAAATTGGTCTGAAGAAAAATCGGGAAAGTGAACATTCAAATAATGGTTCAAATCTTTATATAAGGCCTGTGCATTCGAGTACCGATTTCCAGGCTTTAACTGCAATAAATTCTCTAAAATTCCATAGAGTCGATCATCAATTTTAGAATTCAGTGGCCTTGGATCGGGCATTTTGAATTCTCGCAATTGATTGAAATACTCCTCTTGAACTTGAAGATTAAAAAGGCGTTGATTGGTTAGCAGCTCCCACAGAATCACTCCCAATGAAAAAAGATCGGTTCGGTGGTCGACATGCTGATATAAAAGTTGCTCGGGACTTAAGTAAGCAAGTTTTCCCTTAATCGTCCCGTAGCTCGTTTTCGATTCACTGAAATCAGACTTAGCCACTCCAAAATCTATAATTTTGATGTCACCCTCTCGGCCGATCAGAATATTGTGAGGGCTTAAATCGCGGTGAATCAGATTCATCGGGCGACCTGTCTGCAGGTCCTTGAATTGATGAATATAGCTAAGTCCTGCGGCTGTCTCTCGGGCAATATACAGAGCAAATTGGATTGGCAACTGAGACCTTCGTTGAAAAATTTCTTGCCGAAAACGAGCGACATTCTTGCCGTCTACAAACTCCATCACAAGGTAACACTGACCCTGCTCTTCGCCAAAATCATAGACTGTTGCCACATTGGAATGCCTCAACTGGATCGTCGCCATGGCCTCATCGTTGAACATTTGCCTAAGCTCTGGATTTCCTGCATGTCTTTGAAGAACTCGTTTAATTGCGACGAACTTGTTCACTTTACCCACGCCTTGTGACATGGCTAAAAAAACTTCGGCCATACCGCCCTCTGCGATACGCTCTAAAATTCGATAAGATGCTATTTTCCCAAGACTGGACATAAACACAATTATATAGAGGTTTATTTAATATTGCATGGTTCTCAAATAGGTCTGAGCCAAATTTAGAAAGACAAAAATTTTGACTATTCTATAGACAAAAAGCATCAAATTGAAATCTGAAGCAATCTTTCTCTTTAGAGGGGATTCTTCACCTGAAGCAAATTGATCGCATAAACATCATTCATCGATGTTTTCTTAAGATAATCAATCAGACGATCTTCGACAACTCCATAAGAGTGATTTCTAGCATGTCTAAGAACAAGTTGTCCGTCCACCCAAAACACAAGGCCTTGATGAACGATGTCCAAATCAGTCCCAATTTTTTCTTTGAGTGAGTTATTTTTCGTTACAAAATTAATAACTGTTCCATTTGGAATTTGCTCAAGAAGTCTTTCGTTTTCTAAAATTTCACTGATTTTGATGATGCTTAGTTTTGACGAAACTTCTTTTTCTTCAACATTGATTGCCAAGTTCTTTTGGAACCAGGTTTTTTTATCAATCAAAGTCTGAAGTTGATAGGCCTTCATTGGGAAAGTTTGAAAAGTGATGTCTTTCAGGAATCCCTTTTTTACGTTATTCGGAATCCAGTCCAAACTTGTAAAATGGTTTCGGGTTTCAATCGAAGGCACTCCATCAGCGTAGCGAATCTGGTTCAGAACTTTTACGACTTCGGATTGGCTGGCCAGAGACAATGCCATGACTGTTTCGACATAGGTGGTACAATCGAAGACATCAAACCGAATCAAGGGATCGGTATCTGGGGCTTTACCTTCGCCCAATGGGGAGGTCCCATATTGTAGGCCAAGAAATTTTTCAGAGTTACTGGCCAAAAGAGATTCGAGTAAAACATTCTCACCCAGTGACAATTGAGGCACCAATAGGCAAACAGCAATAAGGCGAGCTAAAATAGAATGCTTTACAGTCCAATTCTTCTTCATCACTGAAGAAGAATAGCAAAACAAGATCCATTATTGACAGCTGGAGGCCATTCTCAAACGACCCTTTCCAAGCTCAATCACACACGTCATTTTCCGTTGTTGGATACTATAAAATCCAGCTCTCATTTTATCGCTGACTGATTCAAAGTGCAGCAATCCCCAATGTTGGGACTCAGGGGCTAAATAGAGAGTTTTTACTTGAAAGCCCTCTTCGACGTAACTGACTGGCTCTGCCGAGCGTGTCGAACGGCCCGAGCCCGCGACCATCGCCACAACGGGTCCGAATTGTACAAATGTGCTAATGTGGTCATGGCCAAGCAATAAGGCCGTAATCCGAGATCCATTGGCTTTCAAGAACTGGCGCATCTTCTTTTGAAATAATGGCTTTTCTTCCCAATTATGGTCTTCTGTGACCGTGAATGTTGGGTGGTGATAAACTAAAAAAATGTGCTTTTCTTGAGCCTTCGAAAATTGACTTTCTAGCCATCTAAATTGTTCTGTGACTGTGTCTTCATTGTCTGAATTCAAAACAAAAAATCGAACCCCTTGTGAGCTCTTTGTGTAGTACTCTCCGGGCATTCCAAAGTATTTCACTTCTTGATCGTAGCCATCGTGGTGATTTCCAATTGCAACGATGGGAAACTGAAATCCATCTTGCTTCCAAGAATTCCAAACGGATTCGTAGCTGCCCTTGTAAAGATTGTCTCCGGGCATAATCAAAACTTTTTGACCGGCTTGCAATAGTGACTTTTTGAGGGCGTCCATTTCACTGCCCGGTTTTCCCGCATCACCAACGACCGCCATTTGAAAGGATTGGGCAGAAACCAAAGAGCAAAGCAAACTGAGGACTAAAAAAAATCTCACAAGGACCTCCATGTTGAAGATCTTTATGAGATTCGATTTATTCTGAATGGTCGAGTTAATTCTACGTTAGGATTTTATGAGGAAACGATTTTTAAGCTTTGCGTAAACAGCTAACGGCATCAAACAAAGTAATATTGAGAGTAAAATTAAACTTGAAGAACTTGGCGGTGGAATATTTTTGACAACTCCACAACCAGCAAATTCGTTGTCCTTAAATTCATCACTTGGGTAAAGATAGCTGATTCCGTCAATATCATCTTGAGCTAAGTTGAGATCTGATTTTAAAGAGTAGGTATAGTACATCAAAGCATCTGCAGATTGCGAATGTCCCAATCCAAGCACATGACCAATTTCATGAGCGACAACGACTTCAAGGCCAATACGGCTGACAGAGGCGATGTTTGCATCTCCTGAGGAAGCATTCAAAATCAGCAAACCACTTGTCAGCACAGAGTTTCCATTCCCACGCGCTACGCCTGGGACTGAGTCTTCATCTGCACCACCTGTATCTGCTGCAAAATTGGTCGAACAATAAGCAACAACGGGATTGCCATCAGTTGTCGAACTTGTGGTGCCACCATATTTAACTTTAAGTGAACTTGTTGGAACATTATTCCAAACATCCATCGCATCTTTAATAAGCGCTACAACATCGACACCACTTGGACAATTGGTTGTATTCACCACGATCGTCACTTCGTTGTTCGCCCAGCCTTTGACGCCCGAAGAATTACTCAGTGTGAATGCGTTTGAATTTAATGCTGAAAAAAATGCGACTAAATAAATCAATGATTTCATCGGAACATTCCTCCACGGGGTCGACTTCGAATTCTTGATCCACCACCACCTGATGATCCACCACCAAATGTATAAGCATAGCTAAACATCAGACTTTCACTTCGTTTGTTACTTGAAAAAGCATTCTCTAAAATTAAATCAAATCCCAATCGAGTGCTAAGAAATGAATAGGAAGAGCCCAGATTCACTGAAACTTTTCGTGTGGTTGAATTACCGCTTGGCAGATAGAAGGTGGTCGGTGTTGATCCGTTCAACAACTGAACCGTTCCCCCTTTGCCATCGAAATCTTGCTGCAAAATTCCGGGGCCTGCGTACCAATCCCAACTTGAACCTTGAAAGTTTTTGCCAAATAAAAAGGCCAAATGAGTCAAAGTGATCTTCGCAGAAGAACCCTCTGATTCTCGTGGAACTAGGGTGTAACTTAATTGTGGAGCTACGAACCAATCCGTGAAAATAGAGAAGTCGTACTTGATGTTTAAAGGAAGGCTTGTTTCGCCAAGAAAACTGGTTTTACCAGCCGGGTCTACAGCCGTTTTGTTTAAAACATTCTGGGAATAATATCCCACACCGACCGAGAGGGCTTCGTTTTGGAATGACCAAGCAACCCCAGGCACTTTTAAACATAACAATAAGTACACTTTTAATTTTGTCATGCTTAAGGCGGTAATGGACTTTAATTTGGGGTCAACAATAAAAATTGTTGGAACACATGATTAGAATCCGGAGACACTAGCCCTGCAAGAACGTGCCTGAGCACTTTGATTTGTTTTTACAATTGAACGAACTTGATCAGAAATTTCCTCTGCCAAAGAGAGGACTTTAAGTTTTTCACTTGTGACTTTAACAGGTAAAGAATTTGTCACCACCACTAGATCTATAAAAGGACTCTTCAACGCTTTTTCGGCAGTTCCGGCCAAATGTGTCACAACACAAACTACAGATTTCGCCCCCAGGGACTTTAGTAGCTCAGCCGCTTTTGCTAGAGTTGATCCCGATGCCGTTTCATCATCAATGATGACAACTTTCTTTCCAGCCACTGATTCTCCGGAAATTCCTTTTAAAACACTTTCGCCTGTTTCCAGGTTTCTTTGTTTATTCACCACACTGATCGGGATGCGAAGTTCGTCAGCGTACAAAGTCGCATCCTTTTGAAAGCCAGCATCAGGTGAAACAACAACCTCAACATTTTGAGACTTTAGAAACTGGTTGATCGTTTTTCGACCCGAAACTTGCAAAGTGGGAATGGAAAAAAATCCCTCTGACTGTGGGGCATGGGCTCTAACAAAAACAATTGAATCGGCTCCTGCAGTCTCAATCAAATCAGCAACCAGTCTTCCTGTGATGGCGACACCGGATTGATCTTTTTTGTCCGACCTTGCATATGGCAAATAAGGAGACAGGAAGGTCACCTGAAATTTTCGGTTCTTGAGATTATGTGTTTCGATGAGAGCCTTCAATAGTTCTTCGTTATAATTTTCACCATTCGAAGCTACTTGCAGAACTCGAAGTGACCTTCCTGGCATTGGAAGCTGTTGAGATCGATCAAGCACTGGAATTTCTAAATGTGCAGACAGCTCTTGAGCCAATGGATTTTCTATTTGTGCCACGATCATCAATTCATTTGTTTTTTTGAAGGCTGTTTTGGCTGGTAATTGTGTATAGAAATACCGACCGTTATGTGTATCCATGCCAGCGACTCTTAAAAAATTGTAAACCAACTCACCATCTAAGATTTTTGTTCCTTTAGAGTCCACGACAGAAATAGTTCGCATGGATGAGGCCACATCGATGGAGGTGACGAACTCACCTTTTAAAGTTCGGATCAGGATCAAAAGCTCAAACAACTGATTTGCAGATAATTGAGAGGGAATTAGAATTTTGATGTCTTGGGCACTTACGTTTTCTTTTAGTTTTAAAAAAGTATTTCCGTTTTCAAATTCTTGAGCTTGAGCTTTTAAGATTTTCTCAGGCAGGCAGCCAGTCCCCGCGCAATAGTTCGCGACGACGTCCTCTGCGCCTCGAATTGTTAATAGTAATGGTGAGCCCAAAGCTTGGACGCAAAACAGAAATAGGATTGAAGATAATAGACGTACAACTGTTTCCACACTGAATTGCAAAGCAAGTCGTATGCTGAAGCCATCTCAAATAATGCTCATTATAGAAGTTCGAACTGTCTAAAATCTCAAATTGAGACAAATATTGTCGTCCCCCGTTTTCGATCAAACGGGGGACTTTTCAAGGTTGAACTAATTGACCTGTGCTTTGAGCGCTGCGGGTTCGGATTTGGAGCCCAGGAGCTTGCTGAAAAAGCCGGTCTCTCCACTTTGGATTTGGATAATTCGGCCCTTTTCAACTTCAGCCTTGGGAAGGGCGATATTCAAAACTCCATTTTCAAAATGAGCTTCAATTTTTTCTGCATTGATCGCAGTAGAAAGTTCAAAGCTTCTCTCAAACTTTCCATAATACTTTTCATGGCGAATTGTCGTCTTATTGTTTCTTTCATTTCTTCGCTCGCCTGAAATGATAAGGGAGTTACCTTTCACCTCTATATGAATGTCCTCTTTTTTAACCCCTGGAACATCGAAACTCAACATCACGTGATCTTCACTCTCGCTGATATCACATGACGGCAAGAACCCGTTCCAGCTTGGCTGCGCCGGCTTCAAAACACTCTCGACGATTCGGTCGAAATCCTCGAAGACATCGCCTGCAGTCATCGCTCTTCGGGGAAGAGACCAATAAGTTGATAATGGACTTAGCATTCTCATTTAAGACCTCCTTTTTTTAAATGTTTGAATGAGTGCTCGTTTCTAAATTGAATTTGTGAAGTTAAAACTTTCTGTCAAGTGGTGGTCAGAAAGTAATTCTTTCAATTTTATGTTTAAAAACAAGACAACAGCCGAGCTGAATTCGAATTGAGTTGAGCACAGCCTGGACTCACAATCGCACTCATTCATTTGCTAATTCAACGATCGTAGCCTTTGGAAAAGTAGTTTTTATGAAAAAGAGTAACCGAGTCAAAATTCTGAACCCTCATTTGGTATCATTATTCATTGGTATCACCTTTTCTTTAGGATCTAATGCCCAGCAAAAATGCTCAGAGGTGACTAAGACAATTGCAAGCCAAAAGCAGGAAGTAAAAAGCGAATGGTTAGCACTCGAAGCCCGTTTAGGCAGTGCAAAAACATTAAAGGAAATATCAAATCTTGAAATCGGAAATTTTACGACAATAAAAGAGAACCTCGTTCGGCAAAAAGATTTCCTCGAAATGACGCTTCAATTGGCTGCCAAAAAGAAAATTCCTGTTGGACATCTCGAGGTCATATTAAAAAAAATCAAAAAATCTCTAGAAAATGAATCGATTAGTTATGCACACAATTGGTTAGTCCACTTTGCTATGCAAGAAGTAGCAGATTTCCACTTCAACCTAGTGGCCGACGGAAACGCTCAATTGGACGTGCCTTCGATCAAATTCATTACAAATCGGCTATCACAATCAAATTTTAGTTTGGCTGAAGCCGTTACTGATTCAGCCAACAAAAGTCGCATCCAACGAAGTTTCAGTCTCATGCATCACTACACTGATTTTCAAAATCCACGATTTTCAGAATCCAAAAAGGCCCGACTCGTTGGACAGGAAAGAATTCCGATCCCATTTTTTCAAAGAGGTTTTGACATCAGTGAGCTCAATCAATTGGCAATTATAAGTCGAATCCGCCCTGTTGAAATTATGTCTGGAGTGTATGAAACCAACCAAAATGGATTGCTAAAATTTACAGCCCCTTTTGTGGATAATAGAAGAATGGGTGTTGGGAAAGATGCCTCCGATCATGATTTTAATCATCTCGGTTTTGAAATTAACGCCCAGGTAACACGTGAACTTGGTCGCATCATGTTTGAAGGATCAGAAAAGCTGAGCCCCGAAAGTTTGAATGTTCTCAATGAAATTTACTTCGATGCTTGGCACGAATGGGGATCCAACCTATCCTCGATGGAGACAGGAACCCAATGGCCGATGCTCTTGAAGGCTGCACAGCTGCGCGCAGTGCAAAGCCATGGCGATCCAAGTGCTTTTAAAAGCGTTCAAGCCACTGAGTCCACAATGGAATTTTTAAAGAAAAAATCCTTACCTAGTTTTTGGCAGTAGTTTCTTTTCGAAACGATGTCTCTTCCAGGCATCCAATTGATCTCTGATTTTTCTTTCAATCAATTGAATAGCCTTCATGGGATTGTCACTGATGGCATCTGCCATAAATGTCCCCGATTGAGAAACAATGCGGCACGACGCCAAGATAACATCCTTACTCTTTTCAACAACAATCTTAAGTGTTGAATCACTTGGTGCACTAAAGTGAATTGTCTCTGCCACTGTCGAGGCGAAATATCGAATTCTTTCATCTGGATCAAAGCCCAAAAATTCAAATTTCACATCGTGAGTCATAGTCCCTCCTTAGTTAAATTAAAATTTAAAGTCTTTCAATCGCCTCTTTCTAATTTGTGTTCTGTAGAAAAAATGTCAAGCTGATGCCATCTCGAAACGATTCAATTTAATCGATTGGTCCCATCAACGTGTGGCAAAAATCCTCGATGAAACTGTGACCTCGATTTTATCGCAGGCTCAGCTTGGAGCCCCTCTTGCAAAACTTTTCTGCTGAACCCCAAAAATTGTGCTTTCTAGTATTCAAAATGAATCATTTCAGGAGATCAAAATGAAAAAGAAGTCCTTAAGAAATACAAACACATCGAAAAAAACTGGATCCCGAAGACCAATCAACGGCAATGGAAAATCGGTGAAAGAGTCCAATACGAATGAAATTACTTCGCTCATACTTCAGGATCACAAACCAATCAAAGAACTTCTACTCATTTTGAAAGATCCCAAAATCAGTTTTGCAAAAAAACGACCCGCGTTCGAGGAATTTGAAAGAGTTCTTACAAACCACGCCAAAGCCGAGGAAGAAAGTTTGTATGTTCACCTGAAACAAGAGGATGAACTTTGTATAGAAGGCATTGAGGGCGAGACAGAGCATGCAATCGCAGAAAGATTGATGACTGAAGTCAATGACAGTCGAGACGACGAAAAAACCTGGATGGCTAAAGTAAAAGTTCTTGCTGAGGTTGTCGATCATCATGTGAAAGAGGAAGAAAAGGAAATTCTCAAAGAAGTACGCAAAGAATTTGATATGGAAAAACGAACTGAAATTGGAGAAATGTATTCACGCTTGTTAAGAAAGCACCAGAATGAGAATGAAACACCAAGAAAACTCTCTCAAAAAGAAGAAATGCGAGCTGAACATGTTTAAAAAAAAGGAATTGGCTGAATTGATTGAAAATTCGAATGGACGGGTGGCAGTCCCTATCATGCTTTACTTATTGGGAGTGCCAGGGATTTTTGTATTTATTCTTTGGGTCTTTTTCTTCAGAGGATAATGAGTTCTTACTCCAATTTCCAATTCTCGATCGACAGGGTTTCTAAAAACAAATGTCCTGTCACATTTAATCCAACTAGATTTTTGGGGCTGACCACTATTTCTGTTTTGTAGTACAATGGAATGGCTGGCAGCTCCTCAGTGTAAAGTTCAGAAAACTGATGAGCCGCCTTTTTTCTTTCTTTAGAATCAAAACTGGAATCCATTTTATCTAAAAGTTGGTCTGCTTTTTCATTCTTCCAAGAGTTATAATTACGACCTGACCAGTTATTAGATTCGGTGGGGATTCCAGAGGAATGCAAGAAAGCTTTCGGTGATTTTTCTGGAAGCAGAGTCCATGCGAACATGGCAGCTCCTGCAAAAGTGCGTTTTTTTAAAGTCTCACCGAAGAAAACCCGGGCAGGTTCGTTTTTAATTGTGACTTCGACTCCTAATTTCTTCCACTCATTTTGAATAAAAGTTTGAACAACCTCACGGGACTTATTCCCGGCAGTTGTCATGAATCGAAGACTTAG
>CAZPBD010000014.1:42158-43879 GCA_964584655.1 uncultured Pseudobdellovibrionaceae bacterium
TTTGAACAACCTCACGGGACTTATTCCCGGCAGTTGTCATGAATCGAAGACTTAGCTTTTGTCCATCCTTGTATCTCATTTTATCTTCTGAATTTAACTTCCACCCGGCTTGCTCTAACAATTGGTTTGCCTTCTTAAAATTATATTCATAGTTGCGAATCTTTTTACTACGTGTGTACCAGGCATCTAAGGGATGAAAAAATTGATCTGCGATGGCTTGCTTCCCGTTGAACAAGGACTGGACAAGTTCCTTTCGATTGATTCCAAAAATGAGGGCATGCCTGACATTCTTATCCTTCAAAGCTGGATGATTAAGATCAAAATCAATGTGTTCAATTGCCATGGAGGTTACAAAGTGGAACTTCAGCGGTTTTTTATGCGACTGGCTGCGCTCTTCGAAGTCTATGGCTTGCTCGATGCTATAACCAAACTGAGAGATCACGTCGATTTCACCAGATTGCATGTTTGCTTCTAGCGTCCCAGTGTTTGGAACAATTCGGAAAATAACTTTATCAAAGAAGGGCTTAGCGCCGTAAAAATGTGGATTGATAGAAACCACAACATGGCCAGCCGGCTTATATTCTGAAACTTGGTAAGGCCCGTTATAAAGGCCAGCAGTCGTAGGGGCGGTTTGGTAAAGACTGTTTTTTTCGTAACCTTCCTTCTGTCCTTTGTATTTTTCAAAGATCGGTCTTTCGAGATGATTCGGAAGCGGAATAAACCGTCCAATTTGAAGAAAGTCCCACCGGTTGGGAGCATACTTAAATAAACACTCTTGAGGCTTCTTTTCATTCCATTCGATTTTTTCTACAATTGTGTAATTCTCTTTGTTCGCAATTCCAATTGTGTCGGTGTTAGCAACTTCCAATGCAAATTGAAAATCAGCGCAGGTGACGGGAGTGCCATCAGACCACTTCGCTTCAGATCGAATGTGCCAATCAGCTTGGACCTGCTTTCCACGAGGGGTGCTGACAAATCGAGCTAATTTATTTTCTAGGCTTGGAATCTTTTGAGCAAGACTGGGTTGCCACTTTCCTTCTGCATCTAAAATAAGTAAGGGCCGACCTACAGAATAATAGATATAATGAGAGACCAACATTCCAGATAATGATTGATGAAGTGAATCGAACTCTTGAGAGATCCCAATTTTGAGTTCTTTCAATGGAGCTGAAAACAAAAACGGACAGAAGAGCAAAAGTGTGAGAATTAATTTTTTCATAATTTGCCTTTAATTACGTTGGGTGGTGATTTCTTGTAAATCAAAAAATTAATTTTTGACAAACATTATTTCGTTTTGACTCTTTTAAAGATTAAACTGGACAACTTCTTTTTCAGATGCTGATCTGTAAGGATGAAATCACTGTCACTGTTTTCGACTCCGTTTCAACAATTAAAAATGTCCGAAGACCTACGGATCAGCACGCTCAATTATCTCTTATCGAATTTTGATTTCAATAATATTCAATCTGAATACAAAGACCATAATCTTTTTGATTCTCATCCCCAATCTCAGGAACTGATGGCCTTAAAACAATTGGCTTATAATCTTGTCACTCAATTCATTGGAAAGGCAGCCACCGAACAACTCAGCCACCAAAGAGCTTGGTTGTGTGGCACTGGACCAGATTATTTTTTAAAAAATCACAATCATGCAAACTCAGTTGTTTCGACTGTTTTCTATTTTCAAGCAGAAGATGGGGGCGATGTTGTTTTCCATGACC
>CAZPBD010000015.1:0-8889 GCA_964584655.1 uncultured Pseudobdellovibrionaceae bacterium
CATCATCGATGCCCTCTTGTTTATATTTATCCATGGTCCAAGCAATTCCTGCCATGGCAAAGGAAAGAATAAAGAAAGGAAGTTTTGGCAAACCTGGGACTAAACCCATAATTCCCATCACCGCTGCAGAAACGTAAACAGCTTTTGTCGAATTCAGAAGCTGACCCGTCAGTTCTGTTCCCATATTGCTGTCGCCAGAGGAACTTCGAGTCACGATAATACCAGCTGCAGTTGAAATGATCAGAGCAGGAATTTGAGAAACAAGGCCGTCACCGATTGTCAGCATCGTGTAGTATTCAGCCGCTGTTGCAAAATCCAAACCTTTTTGCAACACACCGATCAACAAACCACCGACCACATTTACGATCATGATGATGATACCGGCGATGGCATCTCCTCGAACGAATTTGCTGGCACCATCCATGGCCCCGTAGAAGTCAGCTTCTTGTTCGATTTCTTTTCGTCTTTTGCGAGCTGCGTCCTCTGTCAATAAACCAGCGTTTAAATCTGCATCGATTGCCATTTGTTTACCAGGCATAGCATCCAATGTGAATCGTGCCGCAACCTCAGCCACACGTCCCGAACCCTTTGTGATTACGATGAAGTTGATGATAATTAAAATCACGAAAACGATGAATCCAATAACGTAGTTGTTGCCAACAACGAAGTTACCAAAAGCTGAGATCACGGCACCTGCAGAGTGGATGCCTTCATGACCATGAGAAAGAATTTGTCTTGTCGTCGCAACGTTCAAAGACAATCTGAAAAGTGTTGTTAATAAAATCAAAGATGGAAACGATGTGAAATCTAAAGCACGACGAGTGTAAATTGAAACAAGTAAAATCAAGATTCCTAAAGCCAACGACATCGTCAATGCGATATCTAGCAAGAAAGCTGGCAAAGGGATGACCATCACAGATAAAATCGACAGGATCGAAACTGCAATTAAAAGATCCGTGTTCTTTGTGTACTTCTCAAATCTCTTCAAAAATTGAAAGACTGCTTCCATTATCGACGAACCTTTCGTTTCAATTTATAAACGTAGCTAAGAACCTCTGCGACTGCGACGAACAGCTCACGGGGAATCACTTGCTTCAGCTTCATAGTTTTATAGATCGTTCGTGCCAGCGGCTTATTCTCAACTATCGGGATTTTGTGCTCACGAGCGAGCTCTTTGATTTTTTCTGCCATGTAGTCTGCGCCTTTAGCAATCAACTGCGGCGCTGGTAAATTTTCGCCATATTTCAAAACAACAGCGATATGAGTTGGATTTGTGATCACAACATCAGCTTTGGGAATATCTTCCATCATCCGACGATTGGCCATTTCCCGCTGAAGACGACGCACGCGGGCCTTGATCATGGGATCACCCTCACGCTGCTTATGTTCTTCTTTGATTTCTTGCTTGGTCATCATCATTTGCTTCTCTAAATCCCAGCGTTGATACAAGTAATCGAGGCCAGCGAGACCTGCCATAATCATTCCGATAACAAAAAATAGCTTTACAGATAGGTAGCCCAGATAAACCAACAAAGACTCAACAGTGTAACTGACAAGGTAAGGAATTTTTTGAACTTCAGATTTTAAAATTAAATAAACAACCAAACTGATAAATAGAATTTTTAAGAATGATTTCAGACCTTCCATCAGAGTCCGAAGGGCAAAAATTCTTTTGAGGCCTGACATGGGATCAATTTTCTCAAACTTAGGACTGATCGCATCTTCAACCGATAAAAAACCAACCTGCGCGATTGAAGAAGCCGCACCGATAAATGCAGCAACTGCTAAAATTGGGACGAGGATAAAAGCGGCCTTTTGTGCAGCGAATTTAGCAGCCGTTGTGAAGTCACCAATGCGAACCGCCTGGATCATATCAAGTCCAAACGTGTGATTGAAGAGCTCAATAATATGCCCTGAGGCATAACGACTGGTAAAGTAAATGGAACCTGAAGCCACCAAAAAGAAAAGAGCCGAGGCAAATTCTTTGCTGTGGGCCACTTGTCCACGCTTCCGAAACTCTTCACGCCTGGTGTCCGTTGCTTCTTCTGTTTTTTCTTGATCATTATCAGCCATTACAGTGTCCTCATCAATTTAAAGAGTTCACTGGAAGTCGATTCAATCAACAAATTCATCTCATAGGACATCAGCGGAATCGAGATAATCATCACAACAAGTCCGATCATGATGGTGACCGGAAATGATGTGACCAACACATTCATCTGGGGAACGGCTCGACCGATAATAGACATCGCAATGTTAACGATGAACAAAGTTAAAACTATGGGTGCTGACATTTTCACGACGATCACAAAAATGGATTGAAAGCGAGTGGCCACTTCTGCAAGTCCGCCGAACTCAATGCCGGATTTAGCAAGTGGGATGACTTGAAAAGATTCGACCAGAGCTGTCACAAAAACATGATGTCCGTTGAGGCTTAAGAAAACCATCATTCCAAAAAGTGAAAAGAATTGTTCGATCACTTGGCCGTTTTGTCCCGAGAAAGGGTTGTAAACTTGAGCAGAGCTGAGTCCCAATGAAATGGAAATCATTTCACCAGCCATGGAAAGTGCAAAGAAGAAGAATCGAGTTAGAAAACCTAAAAACAAACCGATACTGACTTCTTTCAAAGCATACATGATAAGACCAGAGGTCAAAGCTGTTGTATCGGCTGTTGCGAAATCAGCGATGGGAGCCACAACAAAAGTCATGACAATGGAAAATAGAATTTTAATCGGAAGACTGACAGATGGAGAGCTGAAAAATGCAGAGGACATAACAAAGCTCATCATTCGAAGCCAGATCAGCCCGAAAATGATAACATTTGCTTCGTTAAATATTTGCCCTACAAGCAAGCTTACTCCCTCACCGAAGTTGAAATGCTTTCAAAAAGACCCACCGTATATTGTGACATCACGTCCAACATCCACGGGCCTGCAACCAGGATAATGAGTCCAATCAAAATAATTTTTGGCACAAACGTAAGAGTGGACTCATTGATTTGAGTCAGCGCTTGAAAAATTGAAACTGCTAAACCCACAACCAGAGTGCCGATGAGCATCGGAGCTGCCAGTAGAGCTGTTGTCTTCATCGCATCTTGGCTTAATTTAAGAACGAGTTCTTCTGTCACTTATAACCCCTCAATTTTTCTTCAACCGAAACTTTTCACCATGGAACCCACGAGCAGTCCCCAGCCGTCCACAAGAACAAAAAGCATCACTTTTAGCGGTAGCGAAATCACAACAGGTGGAAGCATCATCATACCCATGGCCATCAAAACACTTGAAGCCACCACGTCGATCACAAGAAACGGTAGGAAAATGATAAACCCAATTTGAAAGGCTGTTTTGAGTTCGGACAAAATGAAAGATGGGATCAGAACAATTGTAGGAACATCAGCTCGAGTTTTGGGACTTTCGATTTTTGCAAGTCTAACAAACAATGAAAGATCAGACTCTCGAGTTTGATCAAACATAAATTTCCTCAACGGTGATAGCGACGCTGTGATTGCTTGATCCTGAGGCATGGATCCCGACATATAAGGCTGTAGACCCTTTTCATTAATTTCTTTGAAGGCTGGGCCCATGATAAACAAAGTCAGAAAAAGACTTAGACCAATTAAAATTTGATTGGGTGGCAATTGAGGCATACCCACCGCTTGTCTTAAAAAAGAAAACACAATCACGATGCGAGTAAAACTTGTCATCATGATTAAAATGGCTGGAGCTAAAGTTAAAACTGTCATGATCAGAATCAAACGTATGGCGCTGACAACTTCAGTTGGATTCTCTGTGGTTTTAAAGCCTAAGTTCATTGTCGGCAAAGTCATCTGCGCTTGAGCAAACACTGTTGCAAAGAAAATGATGAAGAAGGCTGAGATGGCTTTTAAGTTCATGTGTCTTTCCCGATTCCCTTAAGCTTAAGACTCACGACGTCCTTAATATGGCGCATGGAAAACTCTTCTGAACCTGAAGACTGGACCTTTTCAGAAGCTTGTAAAGTTTTCTCAAAATTCATGGGTGTAACTTCGGGGACTTCATCATCAAGTAATGATAAGGATTTGATCATATTGATGGACTGATCTGTGATTCCAATCAAAATGGATTCGCCTGCCACTCTTACGATAGCGAGGCTTTTCTTTGGCCCTAAATAATGTTGAGTCAAAACTTTGATTTGAGTTTGTTGCGTAGATCCGGGGCGACCAAACTTTTTTGTGATAAAGTAGGCAACACCTGACAAAGTCACAAGAATTCCAACTAATATCACAAGTCGATTAGTTGTGGATTCTGCAGAACCTGCCATTTTTGGCTGACTGATATTAACCGGAATTGAGTCCTCTGCGATGGGAGCAGCTTTTTCCACTGTCTTTTCCACTGCTTTTTCCACGAGCGGAGTCTCAGCCTCAGAAACGGCCTCAGTTGTTGTGACTTCACTTGAAGCCACACACAAGTTAGCAAACAGCATCGCAACTACCAAAATCAAATTTTTCATGGGACTCCTACTTTAAAGATTCAACGCGCTCTGTGGGTGAAATGATATCTGTCAAACGGACTCCAAACTTTTCATTCACAACAACAGCCTCGCCTTTTGCGATGAGCTTGTCGTTCACGTAAACTTCCATGGGCTCACCGGCCAATTTACTCAGCTCGACAACACTTCCTTGCGTGAGATTCAAAAGTTCGTTCACTGGCATTTTTGTTCTGCCAAGCTCAACGGTCACTCGAAGTGGAATGTCTAAGATCAAAGCTAAGTTTCGATCTTTGCCAGCTCCTAAAGATGAACTGCCAGAGTCAGAATCTTTCGCTGAATCCTTTTGCATTGCAGAGGCTTCTTCCGCCAACTTATCTGCAAGATTGTCTAATGAATCCTCTGCCATAGTTCCTCCAGAACTTACTTTTCAATGGGACGAGTGATTTGCACAGCCACAGTCCCGTGGTGGTTTCCGTAATAGCCCTTAAACTTTTTTACACTTTCAATTTGAATATCCAATTCGCCGGTCGCATCTTGAGTTAATGGGATTACATCCCCTGTTTTGAGCTCCATCAAATCGCTCAATCGAATTTCAGTTTCACCCAAGTTCACTTTGATATCTAAAGATGTATCCAGAAGCTGCTCTTTGATAATGGCGGTCCATAATTTTTTGTCTGTTTGATCCGACTCAATTTGAAATCCAGAAGATAATTTTTGTTTGATTGGTTCAATAGTAGCATAGGGAACAACCATCGAAATAGTGCCTGTCGCATTTTCTAACTCCACGTCGAAAGTGGAAGCGATCACCACATCTGTCGGAGGCACGATACCGACAAACTGAGGATTTTGCTCGGTACGAACAAAGGAGCATCCAATTTTTTCAACAGAAGCCCAAGCTTGCTCGAGATCACTGATGGCAAGCTCAACCACTTTTCGAACAATGGAAAGCTCAATGGGAGTAAATTCTTTTCCATCAATTTTTGTAAAAGGTCTCTCTGCACCACCGAAGAAACTATCCACAAGTGCATACGCGAGCTTTGATTCGATCACCATCAGAGCTGAACCGCGAAGATTCACAAATCGAAGAACCGACATACATGTGGGCATTGGTAACGTATTGATAAACTCACCAAATTTTAAAAACTCAGTGCTTGTTAAAGAGATCGAAGCAATTTTTCTTAAAGACGAGGACAAAGAAACTCGGAAGGCACGCATGAATTTTTCATAGATCACTTCTAGTTGAGGAAGTCGACCTCGGATGATTCGATCTTGGCTGGTCAAATCATAGGAGACGACTTTTTTATCATCAACTTTCGTAGTTCCATTGCCCGAACTGCCGCCACTGTCAGAAGTGGCCACATCGCCGTCAGAAACTGCGGCAAGTAGGGCATCAACTTCACTCTGTGAAAGGACTTGATTCATGATCGACCTCTAATTGTAAATAAACTCAGTAAAAAAGACGTTGGATATTTTTCCTGTTGTTAGAAAAGAATTGATCCTGTCTTTAATTTCACTTCTTAAATCATCTTTTCCATCTCGTGATGAAACCTCGTCAAAAGTCTTGGCAGACAAGATGATGATGATCACATCTCGAATTTGTGCTTTACGCTGCTCGATTTCGCCAGCCACTTTTGATTCAGGTCCAGAGTCTTTTAATTCAAACTCCATATTCACTTTCGCAATTCTTCGACCTTTAGAGCCAGCTAGATTGATAATGAAAGTTTCCATGGGAATAATTTTTCCAACGAAGGATTTATTCTGAGAGGCCTCGGCATCAGTCGTGGCTTTTTCTCCTGCGATGACTTGATCCACAGTTGGTTGAGCCGCTTCTTTCTTTTTACCCAGATATAAAAATGCGCCGACGGCCGCAACAACGGCCATGTTAACAACAGCAAGAATGATAAAAAGCATAGGCTTTTGGCCGGAATTGCTTGGTGCTGGTGATGAATTTTCTACTGGTGCTTTTTCCTCAGCCACTGGACCCCCTTAACGAAACGGACTCGTTCATAAGGATTAGCAGCAACCAAAATGCCAACAGGACTTTCGAATTGGAATTTCACTTCAAAGCTGAGATATCACAGCCCACGATATTTTTTTGAATTAGAGATGTGTCAATTGAGAACTTTTAACAAGATTCTGACGTCATGATTTTGACTGTGAATTGATAACTTCAAATAAGGTCGAGGAAAGTTTTGCATTTGTGGCGATGATATAAGAGTCGTAAGGCGAGTGAACTCGACCTGATCGATTCACAACTTTTCCGCCCGCTTCTTCAACCAATAATTGTCCCGCCGCCACATCCCAAGGTTTCAAATTAGGTTCCCAAAAACCATCGAAAGTTCCTTTGGCCACCATGCAAAGATCATAGGCTGCAGCGCCTGCTCGTCTGACCCCTCGGCATTTTTTTATCAATTTTGAAAACACCACCAATTGATCTTCGAGGGCTTCAAGATGATCCGGAAAAAAACCGGTTGCTAGCAAACTGTCTTTTAAATTCTCAGTAGAGCTCACAGAAATTTTTTTGCCATTTCGATAGGCACCACCGCCTCGAATGGCAGTGAATGTTTCATGGGTCAGTGGACTGTCGATAATAGCCAACTGAAGCTGACCATCAAATTCGAGTGCCAACGAAATACAAAAAATGGGAAACTGATGAATATAATTTGTTGTCCCATCCAGGGGATCTAAAATCCATCGGGGTTTGTTTCCCTTCTCAGCTTTTGCATCCCCTTTGAGAAAACTTTCTTCTTCGCCCAGAAACTCCCAAGTGGGATTTATTTCTGACAGCCCTGCCTTAATGAGCTTTTCACTTTCGCGATCGGCTTCGCTGACTAGACCTGCTTGAAATTTGGATTCCACATGACTGAGATCACCGTAATAGCTGAGGAGCAACTCACGACCTTTGCGGACAGTTGATAAAGCCATTTTCTGGACTTCCGTCCAATTTATTTGACCATTTTTTGCCACTGCAGGTACCATAAGAAGAGTAGATTAAACAAAAAGGAAAAGACATGGCAGGAAAATCTGAAACTTTCATTAAACTTGGACTGGTCTTCTTTATATCACTTTTGTCTTTTGCCATTGGAACCTTGGTTGGCAAAGAGTACTCTGACAGACAGTACAAGCTTTCTCAACTCGAGCCCTCTGAACACAAATCAGAAAATCATCGTGCCGTTGCCAGCGAGCCAGAATCTTCAAAACTCAGTGATGAAGAAATCGCAAAGCTAGCTGAAGAATTTGTCACAGACGATGCTGTCGAGGTCGCTAAATCTGTTGGAACAAAAGCAGCACCTGCTATCGATACAGGTCTGCCACCAAGCACAACTGCTGACACAGCTGAATTTGCTGAAATGAATGATGAAGCTCTTGAAGCCGCTCAAAAAATTATTGAAAACAAACTTCCGACTGCAGTGTCTCAGCGCAAAATTGCAGCTACAGAAGTGAAAGCTTCGAAGCCACCCACAGTGATGCCAAAAAATGCAGCTCAAGAAGATGCAGGCAAATACACAGTTCAAGTTGGATCTTATGTTAAGGAAGTTGAAGCAAAAACTCGTGCTGAAGCTTTAAAAGCAAAAGGTTTTGCCGCTTTCTACATCCCCGGAGTTGTCGAAGGAAAAACTTTTTACCGCGTCAACGTGGGAACTTACGCCACTTTAGCTGAAGCCAAAACAGCTGTCGAAAAGTTCTCTGCTAGCAATGCCGGTGAAAAAGGTTTCATCAAGGAACTTCGCTAACTCAACTTGAGAGGCTCGCAAGTCTCTTGATTCAGTTTCCTGATTGGCGAAGAATGAAAGCTAACTCAACTCGAGTTAGCTTTTTTTCGTTTTAGCCTTGGTTGATAGGCAATGAGATTAAAAAGCTCTAAAGTATTCCTCTGGATGTACTGAACAACGATCTTAAACTCACGCCCCCAGCTCACAACCCGCGAATAAAGCAAAAAACTCCAAAACTTACGCAGATTCTTCCTGCATCCCTTTTTGTCAGCAGGGGCACCGCCCGCTTGAAGTTTGAGCGGACATAATTGCAAGATTTTTTGAGCGCTGTGACCCGCTACAACTCGGAAGAAGTTCTGCAAGCCCATTCTGTTTTGACCTTTAATGAGCAGATGAATGTGATTCCCTTGAATTGCGTACTCAATGACTTTCACTTGAAATCGGTAGGCATTTTTTTTGATGAGTCCTAAAATCAGTTTTTTATGTCGAAACAAGGATCGAGTCCCGATAGCATGATGTGATTTCATCGTAACGTGATGACTGAGCTTTAGGTTTAAAGGTCGAATTGCACGCCTCTTACCAACTGAAAGACTACCACCATGCGCACGTTTAAGTTTGAAATTAGGAAACAAAGACAACTGCTTAGACTTCGACACAGGCACCGCCCCTCAACATGGAGGCATTGCAATCTTCAAGTTGGGGCGGTGCC
>CAZPBD010000015.1:8989-42865 GCA_964584655.1 uncultured Pseudobdellovibrionaceae bacterium
CTCAAAACTCAAATCCCAATCGAACAAACAAATCCGGCTGTAAATTGGGATCAAAATTTTCTGCCCATAATATGCGTGCACCTGACGAAACCAGCAAACCAAAATCAAAGGGTTTGTAACGAAGCTCGAGCCCCACACCCATCAGGGTTTTAGAATTTGATGTGGACTCGTCAGTCAATGTCCCGACTTGGGTTTTGATCGTTTCTTGATATTGTCCCAACCCGCCCATGGCATAAAGATTCAATCGATCCCATTGGTGAAACTGATGCCCCAGCCACAAAGTGAAATCTTGATAACTTCTTTTGATCGAAACATTTCCTTCAGAACTTTTTGAGCTGAATTGATCCGAAGCAAGTTCCGCTTGAATGGACTCTATGTTCAGTCCGACCGCAAATCGCTGAGTGGCTCTTGGAGTTAAACTTTGATTCTCGTCTCGCTCGAACCTTGCACCTGCGCCCAGGGGCCACACTTGAATACTGGCGTTAGCAAAATGAACAAAGAAGAAAATCAAGATTACTGATTTGTACATATTTGATCCCGAATAGAATCTGTACTTATCGCCGTCTTTAGGTATTCACATTGTTTTTCACTCAGTTTTCCTAAGGAATTTGACCAAATCAGAACTGTGTTTTCTAAACTCAAACTACCAGAGTCCACACTTCTTTTGATTTGTTTCAAAAGTTCCAAAATGGATTGTCCTGCAAAAATTTGTGAGTCAGGTTTTGCTTTTTTATTTTCAATTTGATCCAAAGTGATGATGTCTTTAAAAAGTTTAGCAATCACAGTTCCGTTTTCATAGGCTTCGTTGACCAAAAGTTGCATCGGCTTTTCACAACTCTCAAAATCATCGCAAGAATTATCAGCAAATTGTGTTTCTGATCTTAATTTAGCAGTCGATTTAATTTGAGTTTTTTCGATGCTCCAAGGCTCGAGCTTTCGCATTCCACTGAGTCGAGGCAGCGAGAGAGAAACAAAATCAGGATCTCCGGTGTAAATCCATCCCCACGTGTCTGCGAGGCCTTCATTGAGAGATTTCAGAACATACTCTGTGTACAAATCTCGCTTTCCATTTTTCTGTGCACTGAGTGGCTTTAAAACATATCTTGCAAAATAGCTGTGGAAATATTCATGAGCAATAACTCCGGGATTTAAGGGAATGGGAAGATTGGAATCCGTGTAAGGAACAAAATAAAGTGTTTCTAATTTTTGATTGTAGAAAGCATTGTTGTACCTTGCAGCCGTGTCTTTTGAATTCACTTGCAGACCAATTTTTCGTGGCCAAGAATTCACAGCTTGATCAGATAACTTCTCTTCAAATTCCTTTAGCGATTGCATGTGATGATACAAAGTCACCATTTGAAGACTTAAGACATCCGCAGGTATATGAACACCATCACGTCCTTGGATAAACCTTGCTACTGGTGCTTGCCCCACCAGCTGATCTCCATTTTCCCCGGGTGACAGAAAAAACTCGACGACTTGTCCGCGCAAAGTTTTTTGATCCTGAACGCCTTTAAGAGCTACGATTTTGAAAACACTGCCTTCGGAATTTCCGGCCACAATTTGAGTATAGAAATTCTCTTCAGCACTCCACTTGGATGGCTTTCCATTGCAGCTCAACAGTAAAAAACTGATGGCGAAAAGTTGAATGAGACTCTCAAATGGCTTATACAAGTCGCCTCCGTTGACGAATTGCGTTAACTTACATTGTTCATGGATTTTTCTCAAGGATTTCGTTAGCTTGCACAACTTATGAACACCCTTGAAGTGCTTACAAAAAAGCTCAATTCCCCACAAGCTGATGCCGTTTTAACCTCTCAAGGCCCTCTCCTGATATTAGCTGGTGCAGGAAGTGGTAAAACTCGGGTTCTGACTCATCGAATGGCTGCACTGATTTCCTCAGGTCAGTGTGCCCCCGAAGAGATCCTGTGTGTGACTTTTACAAATAAAGCCGCTCGAGAAATGGAAAGTCGCATCTACCATCTGCTCTCCGAGATCGGTGCCACTGTCAGAGCTCAACTTTGGATCAGCACTTTTCATAGTTTTTGTCTTCGAGTTTTAAAAAAGCACATCACACTTCTGGATTACAAACCTGGCTTTTCAATTTTCGATCCCGGAGATCAGCTTTCACAAATTAAAAAAGTCATGGCAGCGCAAAACATTAACGATAAAATTCATCCTGCCAAAAACTTTCAGTCACGAATTTCCACAGCCAAAATGATGGGTCTCAGCCCTGACAAAGTTAAAAAGGCCACTGGCCACACATTGATGGATCCCAAATCCTTGCAAGTGTACGAACAGTACGAAGTCGAAATGAAACGCAATAATGCTTTAGACTTTGATGATTTACTTTTAAAAACCTACGAACTTTTTCAAATGTATCCCGCTGTGGTTGAAGAGCTACAAAATCATTTTCGCTACATCATGGTGGATGAGTATCAAGACACCAATCACATTCAGTATTTGATTGTACAAAAACTCGCTGAAAAGCACAGAAACCTTTGCGTCGTCGGTGACGAGGATCAATCTATCTACAGCTGGCGTGGGGCTGACATCCGAAATATTTTAGATTTCGAAAAAGATTTTCCCGAGGCCAAAATTATTAAGCTCGAAGAAAACTACAGATCCACTAAAAATATTGTGACCGCCGCCACTCACGTTATTAAAAATAATTCCATTCGAAAAGATAAAACCTTATTTACACAAAATCACGATGGTGACTTAATTCGAGTGATCGAAGAGCGAAATGAATACGAAGAAGCCCGCTACATTGTCAGAAGTATTTTAAAATTGATCTCTGAAGGTGAGGGTCAATATTCAGATTTTGCAATTTTCTACCGTACCAATGCCCAATCTCGAGTTTTAGAAGAACAACTTCGTACACAGTCTGTTCCCTATAAAATTGTGGGTGGTGTTCGATTTTTCGAGCGCATGGAAATCAAAGACATGATTTGTTACATGAAATTGTGTTTGAACCCTGCAGACGACATGGCATTCAAGCGCGTGGTGAATACTCCCACTCGCGGTATCGGCAAAACCACAGTCGAAAAAATCGAAGAAATCAGCGCCGAACAAAAAAAGCCCCTGCTGCAATGCTTGCCAATGATTATCGATCAAAAGATTTTCAATGCAGGGACCACCGGCAAGCTACGCCGCTTTCATGATCTGATGGTTGAGCTTACGAAAGACTCCCAAGATTTTAAACTTTCAGATTTTTATCATATCTTACTCGAAAAAACAGAATACGCCATTGGACTCAAGAAAGAAGACACACCCGAATCACTCGCTCGTTTAGAAAACTTAGAAGAGTTTGATAATGCCATCGCTCAATTTGAACAAGAGCGCAGCGAAGAATCATCACTCCAAACATTTCTTGAAGAAATGGCTTTAGTTTCAGATCAAGATTCCTTAAAAGAACAAGTCAATTCAATCACGATGATGACATTGCATATTTCAAAAGGCCTTGAATACCCCTACGTTTTTATTGTCGGCATGGAAGAAAATTTATTTCCCAGCCGCGTAGACCCCACCGATTTAAAATCCGATGATCTAGAGGAAGAGCGACGATTGGCTTACGTCGGAATGACCCGTGCTCGGCAAAAACTATGGCTGACCTACGCAAAAACCAGAAAAGTTTGGGGCCAAGAACAAATGAATCCCCCTTCTCGGTTTTTGAAGGAAATTCCTCAGGAACTCGTTGAATTCAAAAGTTTTGCCGCCACCACTTCTAGTTTTGTGAATCGCTTGGCTGCGACCTCGCAAAGTTTTGGATCATCTAAGGCTAAATACCGGGATGATTTCGATCAATCGTTTCCCGATTATGATTCAGAAGTCTCAAGCGACTCGTCAACTGCTCTTTTCGCAAAAAGTCAGAAGGTGAAACATCCCACATTTGGTGTGGGAACTGTTTTTTCAGTCGAGGGTTCGGGGGATCAAACAAAAGTCAGTGTGCTTTTTTCTGATCAGACGATAAAGAAATTTGTTGTCAAATACGCAAGGCTTGAACGAGTCTAAAGATCTCAAAAATTTTTAACCAACCAAGGGGATACAATGAAATTATTGGTAACAGTTCTATTTCTAGTGACGGCTGCCATGGCTCAAGCTCAAGGCAAAAAAGCACCGATGTCTTTTGCATCAAGCACAGTTCACGAAGCTGAATTGACTTTAGGTAAAGTCAGCATCGAATCCTACGAGGGTTTTGATGGCGATAAAGAGACAGCTTTCAATGTTTTTGGTGCGTATCACCACGACTGGAAGAACAACATGCAATGGGGTTTTGAAGGTGGATTACTTTCAGTTCCTGACGCAGACGGAAATGAAACCAAATTAGCAGCTCTTGGAACTTTGACTTACAACTTGGATTCTAACTACCGCAATTCTTTCTTTGCAATTGGTGGCGCGGGTCTTTACCCAGCTTATGACGAAGATGACAATGAATACGATTCTGCTTTCACAATCTTTGGCGGTTTTGGAAAGCGAATCGAAATGTGGGGCAAAGTAAACTACAAGCCATATTTTAGAATTTCTAAGCGTGGCGAAGAAGATGTTCGTTTCGAAATCCAAGCTTTGAACTTCAGCATGTTCTACTAAGTTTTTTTAGAGTTTTTAATTTGAAGCCACTCGGGCTGGTACATTTCCCAATCGAGTGGCTTTTTTATTTTGTCTAAAGTGGGGCTGATGTAGTCCTCTTGAACCCCATCCCACCCTTTAAATGTCCGCGTTTGCCCATCACGATTGATTTCAAAATCGGGAACTTTGTAGGCTTTGCCCCCACCATTTGGAATATCAATCGAGTAATGAGGAATCGCAAGACCACTCAGATGACCCCACAGATTTTTTTGAATCTCTAAAGAATCTTCGATGGAATTTCGCAAATGGTCTGTCCCTTCCGAGGGATCACACTGAAACATGTAATAAGGTTTCACACGTAAGTACAAAAGTCGTCTTGAAAGAGCTTGCACTATCGCTTCGTGATTGTTCACACCATTCAGCATCACCATTTGATTAAACACAGGTACGCCATGATCCACCAAACGCTCCAGCCCTTCAGCTGCCTCAAACGTGAGTTCTCGAGGATGATTAAAATGAGTCATCACAAAAACAGGTTTATGGCGCCTTAAGATTTGGACGAGCTCTGGTGTAATTCTTTGGGGACAAACAACAGGCATGCGAGTGCCTATGCGAATGATCTCGACTGTGGGAATTTTACGAATTTCGGTGAGCACTCGGTCCAACTGTGCATCAGATACGGTCAACGGGTCCCCGCCCGTGAGGATCACTTCGCGAATACCAGGATGGTTTTTGATGTACTCCAAAGCAGAATCCAGTTCGGAAGTTTTGAGAAAGGCTTGTTCTTGTCCTGTGAAGTGCTTACGAGTGCAAAAGCGACAATAAACACTGCAAATATCTGTGATCAACAACAGACAACGGTCTGAATAACGATGAATAACTCGTGGTAAAGGATTGTTTTTTTTCTCCCCCAGAGGATCCAGCATTTGCTGAAGGCCTGTGACCTTTTCTAATCTGTGAGGCATCAATATTTTTCGGATGGGGTCTTCTTCGATTTCTCGGGAAGCAAGGCTTGCGTAATACTGAGTCACTCTAACGTTGAATGAGCCATCAATTCCGTCGAAAGCAGAGAGTTCATCAGGTGAAATTTTAAAAAAACTTTTGAATTGCTCGGCAGTGGAAAGGCTTTTTCGCATCTGCCAATGCCAATCATTCCAATCATTGGTTGAAACGAACTCTGGAGGTGGTGTTTTTTTAAACTCAAACGCGGCCATAGGTAGGGTGAGTGTTACACGAGGAACTTATTGAAATCACCTATGTTTTTTTCACTCTCAAAGTGGGGCACTAGTTTTTTGACATCTTCATCTTTTTTGTTTCACTCTGAGATCTCAAAATAACTGAATATTATCAATAATTTACAAGTGGTCCATGGTGCCAGTTGATTTGGCGTAAGAGTCGCATTTTGCATAGGTTGAGCACCGGAGTGTGCTCTTAATAGGAGGAATTTATGAACAAGAACATTCTGATACTATCGGTGCTTTTAGCACTGAGCCCAGCCGTGCAGGCTGACAGCGGAGCAGAAACTTATGCGACCGCCAAAGCTGCCGCACTTGCACCAACCCCTGCTGAGAAAGCTGCTGCTGATAAAGCCGCTGCAGACAAGGCTGCCGCAGATAAGGTCGCTGCTGATAAAGCTGCTGCTGACAAAGTTGCCGCTGATAAGGCCGCTGCTGATAAAGCTGCTGCACCTAAAGCAACTGATGTGGCCATCATTGATGGACGAGTGGTGAGAAATGAAAATGGCGTTTTACAAGCTTATATATGTGAAGCAGGCACAGCTTGCGTAAAAGAAACTCTAGTCACAAAAAACTTGGATGACGTTAAAAGTATCGGAGCTGAAATTCAAAAGTTCCTCGCTGCCAAAAAAGAAACTGAAAAAGAAAAACCAAAAGTAGAATTTGATAAAAAAGCCTATGAAGAGACTTTACTTGCTGATTTGAAAGACTCTGTTCTTGAAGAGTGTGAGCTTGATGAAGTCACTGGTAAGTCAGGTCGAGCATCTCGACGAAGTCGTGATCGCGATCGTGACTATGATCGTGATGATGAGGACTACAGAGATTCACGCTCTGACATCCAAATCAGATCAGCTCAATGGGCTGGACTTGATCTTCCTCAATCAGACACACGTGCCGAGTGTGCTGCCACTGAACTCGAAGATAAGCTTGCAGATATGGCTGATAGCCTAGCAGCTGAAGCAGACGAGCTTGGTCTTGATGGTGAAAAATTAGATAAACTTCCACGAGTGATCAGTGAGCTCAACAGAAAGATCTCTGCAGAAAAAGATCCGAAGAAAAAAGCACAACTTGAATCAGCTTTAGCAAAAGTAAAAGCTTTGGATGAAAAAGTTGTATCAACTCAAAAAGTGACTCGTGATTTTACAAAGCGAAACATCTTGAAGCGTGCTGAAAGTGATCTTGCAAACCGTGCTGGATATGGATTCACATATCTCCACGAAATGTCTGCAACGACTCCTGAACTTTTCAAAGGTGTAAGAAAAGATGCATCAAGATCAATTCTTGAGGTTTACAGAAAACAAGCTCAAGCCCACATTGCACTTCGTGATGAGGCGACTCGCACAACTGACGGTCAAGAAAAGTTACGTCTGCAACAAGAGAGCATCCGATATGGAACACTTGCTACAAACTACAACAACTTCATGACTTACAGACAACCCCAAACTGGTAAGAGTGCAGGTCAGATGTTGCTTGAGAACTACTCTGCAGATGCTGATTTGAATTCAAAAGCAGTTGTTCAAGATGTGTATGATGTTTACTCTCCAGCTGCAGCTCAGATCTCAAACTATCTGACAGCCTCTGCTTCTGGTGGAACACAAAACACAACAGCCATTCCTGGAGTTCTATCTGTGAACGGATCTGATGTTGTGATTCCAAATCAACCTGGAACAGTCACTCAACCTGGAGTTGTGACTGGAACTGGAAGAGGACGAAGAATTGGTGTGACAGCAACTCAACCCGGTGTTCGTGGTGGACAAGCTGTGAATCAAATGCCTACAAGAAGCTCTGTTCCCAGCCAAAGCGGACCTCCACGCAGACAATAAGTTAAAGAGACTGTGAATTAATAATAGAAACGGCCCTCCGGGGTCCCAAGGATTTGGGGCCCTTTTGTCGTTAAAAAAAACCCGGAGATCTTTCGACCTCCGGGTTCCTGCTACCACCATCCCTGATGTAATAATAAAGCCTTCCTTAGCTGCAAACTCTAAGTTGTACTCTCACGTTGTTTTCAAAAGCTGATGGCGGCTTTTGATGAAAATCCGTAGGTCCCTTGATTTTCCAAGTTAGCAGATCCATTCTTGAACGCCTCACCTGGAGCCAAGATTCCAATTTCGTTGACCCACTCGATGTTTTCACGAGGCTTATAGGTCAGCCGAATATCTAACTCTAGTCCTAAATCTTTCTTCATGTCACTACCGGAAGTGACTTTGTCCAATAATTGGGCATAGATGAAAGCACCCGACCATTTCCACTTTTCTTTCCAGTCATAGTTGAATCGATAAGATAAATAATTCGCGTTACTGATCGCTTCATCATCGTAAGTGTTATCAGCCGTCAAAAGATTATTTTTGATCACGTTCGTTCGGTTGAAATCCAGTTGTCCCAAGCGATGATTGAATAAAAGCATGGCCACATCGTAGTTACGGTCAAATTGATAGCCTTCAAATTTTGTTGAGCCTGGGTTGTCACCAGAGGCAAGACCCAACCACACTGAGTGAGACCATTTTGTATTCTTCGGAGTAAAATCAAGTTCAGCTGCGATTCCATAACCATTCAAATCAATGGGATCTCCAACAGCTTTTGAATAACCTGTGTTGCCCTTTTCAAATCCTGCTTCCACTTGAAATGAAAAAGTGTCCCACTTTCGACCAAGCAAAAAACTAGTTCTTTCATATTGAAAACCACCGCTGACCAAAGGAGCAGTTCCGCCATTTAGTGCAGCTGCCCAAGAGCTATTCACACCGTCAGACACAACGGATTCAGAGGCATTTTTTCGTTCGATCAAAACACCGATTTTCGCGCCTGCATCTTTGTTGTCGTACATAATTTCAATTAATTGTTCTTGATTCATGTCGCCTGTGCCAGGCCCACGATCATAAGATCTAGAAATCATCGGCATCAAACTGATGTTACCCACGTTGAATTTGTAGGCCACAACATCACGGGTATCAAACCAGTGATCAAACATGCCGGTACCTGCGTTGTGAGTCATGCCCAAACCAAATTCAAAAGGTGCCCGTCCCAAAAGAAAAGATCCGTACTCTTCTTCGACTTTTAAATACAACTCGCGAATTTTTACATTCGTATTGATCTGCTGACTTCGAGTGGTGTTATTAATTCCACCACTGCCCGTGAATGATTTTCCGTAATCAGAGCCGCCCCAAGTTTGACCAATTTGAGAATTGGCATAGTCAGGACTTTTGTTGGACAAAAAATCCAATCGAGTCATCAAGTTAATACCATCAGAAACAATGATATTAGGCCTGACCGACATAAAATGAATGCCGTAACTTTTTGCTTTTTTACCGTTATCATCCAACGAAGGCTGAGAAATATCATGAAGCTCAAAACGATAAATACCGGACCAATCCACGCTGGCTGCAGAAACTTGCAAGCTTAAAAGTAAAATCAAAGAAAAAAGAAATTTCATTTTAATCCTTATCCACGACGCCCATGACGTCAGTTTCCCTTAGAATTTTTAGATCTACGTTTTGATAAACCAATTTGGATCCGGACATGTTGTTAAATAAAATTCTGTCCCCAACTTTGACATCCATGGGACGTAAGTGACCTTTTTTACTTCTATGTCCACGTCCGACTGACAGAACGATCGCCTCATGATGACTGACATCATTGATTGCCGTATCAGGAATATAAAGACCACCCGCAGTTCGGGCTTCAGTTTCCTTCACTTGCACGATCATTCGATCGTCCAGCGGAGTTACAAAATTATTCAAATCTGCAATTTTAATTTTTGGAGCGGTTTTTGTTGGCTCTTTGAAAGCAGGTGTCGTTTTTTTAGCAGCAGGCTTTGCAGCCGTTTTCGCTTTTGTAGTGGTCTTTGTTTTGACTGCCGCTTTTTTTGCGACAGCTTTAACAGCTTTCTTGGCAACAGGCTTGGATGCTTTTTTAGCTACCTTCACTGCTTTTTTGGCTGGCTTTGATTTTTTTGCGACTTTCACAATTTTCTTTTTATTCTTGGCCACGCTTGCCTCTTTCTTCTTCGTAATATTTTTTGTACATGATGTCCCATTCAGGAGTGCCTTCAACGACACCACGCTTGAGACTTGCAACTTTGGCTTTTGCCTTTTGATCAATGTCTTCGTGATCTTTTACATATTGAGCGATCGCCACTTTTGCAACTTTCAGCGCCATGTCTTCGTCAGAGTAGTCCACCAAGTCATCGTTCCATACGCTGTCTGTGAGCAAATGGGACCAGTGACTTTGTCGGTCTTCAGATAAAATCATAAAATGATCTTTCTTTCTTTCGCGAGTTGTTTACGAACCAACGGATACATTTTGTATCTTTGAAATTCACCAGAATTTGTTTTTTCTAATTGATCTAACATCTTGTTCACGTCGGCATCCAAATCCAATTCTTTTTGGTAGTCGGATTTTATGGCTTCAACCATTCGTGCTAAAACTTTTTTTTCATCTTCCTTGAAAGTGACCAGGTTTTGCTTTTTCCAAGCCTCGAGAACTTTGCTTGCGATGGATTGAAGTTGACCAGTTGTTAATCTCATATTTTTATGCCAATGTTTCCCTTATGATTTGGACCCGATTAAACACGCTTTCACTGTGTATTACAATCGCTATGGCGCTATTGGTCGAGAGGACTGAGGCCTACAGCTTGAATCCCATCACCCTGTCAGCGGAATTAGAAAAAAAATTAAACGAAAAAAACTTCCTCCCATCCACTGAATTTTACGTTGCTAAAAAATGGCTGAGACCGCAGGGCACCCACCCCGCACCGCAATTGAAAGTTTGGTTGACAGATCAAGGCTATCAAATACGAACTCAAGAGCTGACCTCAGAGGGACAATTTCGTGTTTTTAACGACGAAGAATGTCAAAAATTTCACGAACTGAAAGACAAAATTGTCGAATGTGTCGAGCTCAAAGATTTTGGTCTTTCAGGAACCCCAAGCCTGACTCCGATTATCATCGTTGCTGAAAATTTACCCAGCGGGCTTTTTTTAGTCCATCACATTTTAACAGCTGACTCTTTGAAGCCCTTATCTGCTTGGGCTTTGAAGCCTCAGCTTTTTGCACAAACAGTGGGTTCTCAGCCGATTATGCAAAAAAAATTACCACTGTCCAGCATGCCCGCTTCTTGTTTGCAGGCTGTTTTGTCCATCGAAGACACCGCGTTTCTTGAGCATCACGGCGTGTCTGTCACGGGTACTTTTCGAGCCCTTGTTAAAAATTTAACTTCGGGAAGAAAAGCCCAAGGCGGCAGTACGATCACTCAGCAATTGGTGAAAAATTATTTTCTCACCAGTGAGCGTACTTACAAAAGAAAGTTTCAAGAAATTATTCTGGCAGTCCTTTTGGAATCCCAATTCACCAAAGACCAAATCTTAGAAACCTACTTGAACATTATTTATATGGCTCAAAATGGACCCTACCAAGTGGTGGGTTATCCCGCCGCTTCAGAATATTATTTTCAAAAACCCATCGAATCTTTAAAAGTTGAAGAGTGCGCTTTGCTAGCGGCGATCCTGAACGGTCCCGGCGTTTTTAATCCTTTCCGCAATCCTGACAAATCACTCGCCAGACGAGATCGCGTTTTAGAAAAAATGAAAGAACAGGGCTTTCTTTCAGAGGAACAATTTCAAAAAGCTGTTGTTGCAAAATTACCAACAACAAAGCCTCTGCAGGCCACTGAGACGTCACCGTATTACCTGGATGCTGCACGAGCCGAACTCAGCAAGCTTGGTATCTCGATCGAAAATAAAAAGGTACTCCTCGCTCTCGACATCAGCTCTCAAGAATTGGCTCAGAGCTCTTTGCAAAATCACTTGAACCAGTTGGAAGAAAAAAACGAATTCACCAAAAGGTTAAAAGTGGATAAGAAAAAATCTTTAGAAGGCATTTTGCTTAGCGCTGATTCCACGGGCCGAGTTTTGGCAGCTGTGGGTGGTAGAAGCTTTCGAAAATCTCAGTTCAATCGCATCATCAATAGCCAAAGACAAATTGGCTCTTTGGTAAAACCTTTTGTTTTTCTAACAGCCATAGAAAAGCTAGATCTCAATCCACTTTCCATGATCAAAGACGAAAAAATGGAAATCAAAATTAACAAAAAGATTTGGTCACCAGAAAATTACGACCGAAAATTTTTAGGAGAAGTTCCCCTCTATTACGCCTTGAAAATGAGCTTGAACGCTTCCACTGCTAGCATCGCTCAACAATCAGAAATCCAAAGTATCATTGATACTTTGACGAAATTTGGAGTGACAAAATCGTTGGATCCACATCCCTCATTATCTTTAGGTGCCATAGAACTGAGCCCCATTGAAGTTTTGGGGCCATACCTAGCACTTTCACAAATGGGGAAGAAAGTGGTGCCCACCTTTATAGAAAGTGCATGGACCAGCAGTGGCGAAAATGTTCTGACTTATTCAGATGCCATTCAAACTCACACTGTGCTTTCAAACGAACCAGAAACAGTGCCCATCATTGTGGGAATGATGAAGCAGTCTTTAGTTTCCGGCACAGCTCAGCGAGCAAAATCCCAAGGGCTGATTGATTACTGGGCGGGTAAAACTGGAACAACCAGTGACAACCGTGATGCTTGGTTTGTGGGTTTTGATCGTCACGAAACCACTCTGACTTGGGTGGGCTACGATGATAATACCAATTCAAAATTAACTGGCGCCAGTGGTGCACTTCCCATTTGGATTAACTATACCGCTCAAGCAAAAAATCGCTGGCACTTAGAAGATTTTCCGTGGCCAGATTCCGTTGAAAAAAAACCTGTGGATCAAGAAAAACTAAACTCATTGGGATTTACCCTTGAAACCGAGTCTCAATTTGATCTGGTTTTTGATCGATCCTTCTTCTAAAATTTCCAAATTTGCGCCTGTGATGACAGCATAAATTGCCAATCGCAAACCTATCGTGGCCTTAAATAGGCCTGATATTTGAAGTGTTTAGAGGCATGAGCTCAAAGTTTCTTGTCTCATTTCGAAACATCGTAGTTTTAGGCTTATTTTTATTTGCCTCTGCCGCTGCGTGGGCTTTGTCGTGCATCGATGTCGTTCAAGTTCAAAAACAGTTGCAAGAAGTGACCACTCTAGAATCCCAAGTGAAATTCAAAGTGATTGCAAACCCGAAAGAAGCATTGGCCACCACCGTCAGCATGATCCGAGACGCTCAACACACGCTGGATATTTCAACTTACATTATCAGCCCTGATCAATCCGGTCGTATCGTGATTTCAGAAATTGAAAAAGCTGCACTCAGAGGAGTTTCCATTCGATTGCTTGTGGACTCTTACGGATCATTGACAACGCAAGGAGAGCTCGCAGTCCTTCTAAAATATAAAAACGTGCAGGTCACAACTTTTAATTCACTCACCAACTGGAAACGTTATCCAAAATCCATGGCTTTGTGGTTAAAGGAAATGTTTGGATTTCAGGTCACCGACAGATCTGCTGATAAATTTTTTCTCAATCGCCTGCATGATAAAATCATGATCGCTGATCGGGGCCATGATTCGATGATGATTTTAGTGGGCGGTCGAAATTTAGCTAATCCCTATTTTGGAGTCGGAAAAGCGGCTTCCAACTTTTTTGACATCAGTGTTCTGATCAAGCCAGATACAAATTCTGAGAACTTTGCAAACGACGTCGGACGATATTTTGAAAGTATTTATTATCATCAAACCAATCAGGTTTTAGTGGATCCCAAATTTGGACTTTTCAACAATGAGGCAACTCGAATCAAGCGCATCAAAGATGCCATCGCATCCAACGACTGGTTAGACTCAACGATCGAATCGATGCGAGCTTCGGGACACTCTCATCAAAATTTTGAGTCCGCCAGCATTCGTTTGGTTCACGAATTACAAAACATCACTCGCAAACGAAACCTATTTAATTTTTCAACGTACAATTGGAAAGCCGGAGTTAACGTCAATTCCGTTTCCAGAAGCCTTCGCGAAGCCATCCGCAGCGCAAAGAAACATGTGCGAATTATTACGCCCTACTTAATCCTGAACGCAAATGATATGCAGCAACTGAAAGAAAGTTTGCTGATGAACCCAGATCTGAAAGTGGAATTTTTAACGAATTCTGCACAAAGTACGAATCATCCGTCGTCTCAGCTGATCTTTGAAGCTGTCATTCTGCCTCATTTGCTTGAAATTCAAAAGCACCCAGAAATCGGCAATCGACTTTCAATTTTTATGTTTCAACCCAAAAACAACGATCCCACTATCGATGGCGTTCTTCACGCAAAGCTAGTTGAAATCGACGGTCAATTCCTGGTGACAAGTTCAAATTTTGATTTGATCTCGAGATTCTCAAATTCCGAATTAGGATTTTGGGTTAAGCCAGCTCAACGTAACCAAGAAGTGCAAAATTATATTCACACTGTGAAAGAGCATTCCGTTTTAGTAGGTACTGAAACTTGGAAAACAAATCAACTTTCCGCCAGACAAAAAGGTTGGAATGCTCTGAAAGTTTACTTAGGTAAATTTTTGCAGTGGTTTCATATTCGTCTGCTGCATATTGGGTAGAAAATTAAATCTTAACTTCCATACCCTCATGGGCAAATTCCCATTGCACTCGAGGAAGGTCTTCTTGTTTCTCTTGAGATTTTTGCAAACGATAGTTGTAGTAATTCTCTGTTTGCTCTTTCAAATCTTGCAGCGTTTGTCCTGTGGCGCCGGGATCATGGTGAGCAAATAGCAGTCTTTCAACTCCCTCACGGAACGCGATATCTAGGCCGATTTGCGCAGCACTGTGACCCCAATTGGCCTTTTCTGCGAGCTCTGGAAATGTGTATTGTGCATCAAAGTACATCAGGTTGGCATTTTGATAAAGCGGCAGGTCTTCGCCGATTTCTTCTCGACTGACTCGTGTGGCTTCGGTGTCCACACAGTGGGAATAAACTTTATTTTCGTGCTCCACTTTGTAACCCCAACAAGGGTCCGGATGATCCAGTTTGTAAGGCGTCACTTTAAAACCTTCAATTTCGATGGGCTTTCGAGGTTGCAAAACATGGAAGTGAACTTTGGCTTGAAGAGCCTCGAAAGCCACAGGGAAGTAAGGTCTAGCAAAAACGCCGCGAATTAATTTTTCGAGTTCTGGTTGAACCGCGTAGTAATGAATCTGAGTCCCCGGTAAAAAATGCGGTGTGAAAAACGGCAATCCAATCACATGGTCCCAATGAAAATGAGTCATTAAAATATGATAGGGACCACGACCACGGCCGTAGGAGCCCGACATGATTCTTTCAGAGAGACTTCGAATGCCGCTGCCACCATCAATGATCAAACTGGAATGACCGCTATTAATTTCTACACAAGTTGTGGCCGTGCCGTATCCACCGATCAAAGGTGTGTTCAGACTGCTGAGATATTTAGAAATTTGAGAGACGTCTTTGTATCCGAGTGCGAAAAAGTTTCGCATCACACCTTCAATGTGCTGACTCCACCCTTCGGGATCACTCGAAGAGGGAATAGAACCACGGACTCCCCAAAACTTAATTGTCATCGACATACATCTATCGTGGACAAGGACAACCGGTCCCTCAATCTAAAAGTATTTAAACCTGACCTTTATCGAGCGAGTCCCAACTAAATTTGTCCCTTTGCTTAATTTTTAGCACTCAAAAGTCATTGGATAACAAATCAACTGGTCTAGTCTTTGCTGTCTTTAGATTGAGGTGTGTATGAAAGTGTCTCAATTTGGGATTTCAATTTTAGCTCTTGGACTTCTGATCTCAACAGAATCCCCGGCCCAATTACTTGAAGAAACAACAGAAGCTGAGCAAGCGGCTGAGTCAATCATGACTGAAGGCACCGCCCCCGCTGAAGCACTGAAAAAATTTGGTCAAATGGTTGAGGAAAAAGGCGCACTTTTAAGTGAGCGCGCAAGGAAAGAAATCGACAAGTATAAAATTCGTTTAACCATTGACCCACTCGGAAATATTTTCGATTCAGAAGACACCAGCGGTGGGACTTATTACCAAATCGTCGTCGAGCCTGCTTTTCGTAATCGAGAGCAATTACGCCGAGATGTCTGGTCAGTTGATCTCAGCGTTGGCTTTGGTGACTACTTTTCAGCGGGAACAACAGCACGAATTACTTTCAGTCGCTACTTCTCTGGGCCCAATGCAAAATTGGACGCTATCATGGCTCCTATTTATTGCCCTTTCAATCTGATTGTCTGCAAAGGAAAGATGCCTTTGAATTCGAATCAAGTGAAAACTTTGTTGAAATCAGGAGAAGGTTTTCGATTGGAAATCTTAGGCGATATCGGAATCGGCATTAGTGATGCTTTGACTTTTGGATCCGCAAGCATCCGTGGTAAACGCGCGGGAATGTTTCTGATGGACATTTATAAATTTTCCGACAAACTCGTTCGCACACGATTTGTGGGAATTAAAAATTCTGGTGAACTTGAGTTGGGTGTGGGTTTGAAAAAACAGGCCGGATCATTTTTTGGCTCAAATATTGGATTTATCAGACGAAATATTTCCATCGGATTCAATTTAGGCGGACGTCGATCTTTTAATTTCAAAGATTGGGAGCCTAAAACTTTAGATACCATGATGTTGGACTATCTTTTTAATTTTTCCGAAACTCGCGAGCTGACAAAAGTAGAACTGGCAGACAAAGAAATTTCAGAGCACGCTTTTGATGAAATTTTCAGAAATATTCGACGCGGTGGAATCTTGCCATTATTTTTAACTTTTGAAAAAGGTGAAAAAGTCACAAAAAAACTTCTTGCAAAAGCAGAGAGAGCCGAAAGCCTATCACAAGCAGATCAACAAAAATTCCGCGATGGAAAAATTAGTTTTCAGCAAATGCGTGTGGCTAACTACTTCAAAGGCCGTCTTGAATCCTTTGTCAAAAACTTTGAAATTGGCGCAAAGATTTTTGACATTATTGGTGGTAATAGTTTGTCGGGAACTATTTCCAGCTATGTGATTTCTTATGATGCTCAACAGAAACCAAATTTCTACTTTTTAGAAAACTCCTTCACACGGCACAACAGTCGGTCGATGTTCGGTCGAAACAAATACAATCTGCAATATGATGTGGATATTTTATTGTTATCAGATAAAGACCAAAACGTAGGTCCCATTTCTGACGTGGTCATTAAGAATGATATCCAAGACACTCGCATGAGCGACTCAACAATCGAGACCTACAAAAAAATTGTTAACAACTCATTGCCGAATAAGTACAGAAACAACCCAGAGGTTTTAGATGTCATCGGTACAGGTGCTAAAACCAATACGTCACTTATTTATAAAACAAGCTTTGGTGATAAAGCCTGGGCGATGATGGGAGAATTAAATGCAGAGGAAGTTAGATTGAAGTTAGTGAAGTTCTTTGAAGAACACCCCGAGCGAAGTTTCATGCATTTACCGTGTGATCAAACCGGAGACAACACTGTCATTTCATTGAACGAATATGCAAACCAAAAAGCCTATGACATCGTCAGAATCTTTGATCCAAAGGCCACTCGGCAACAGCGCCTCGAGGCTTTGCGAATCGCAAGCAATGATCCAGTTTTTGATCGCTACTTAATTGGAGAATTTTTTGGCCACCTGATCGCTGACAACGCGCCTGAAGACATTTACTCGTTTGAAATCAAGACCTCAAATTTTGAATCTGGAACAAAATCAACACAGCTAGGTAAGAATAAAATTTCACCTGTTTACGAAGCTGTGTCTTTTGTGAGATCCATCATTAATAATCAATCCATTGATTTGCAAATGACGAACTCTGTGGACGGACAAGGAAATGAAACAGTCGCCCCTGTAAATGGCTCTGTTCTTACAATCCCCGAAGTCAGTCAGTAAGCGCCGCACTTTTGGCCCCCCTATTGCTTTTATTCTTATAGATTAAGAATTACGGGGCCAAAATGAACCAGGAAACCACCACACTTATTCGCCGCCACAGGCAAGTTGTGGCCTTTAAAAAAGGTCCTGGACCCGCTTACGCCTTTCATTCCAAAAATATGCAAGTCGCTGAAATTTCAGAAGAAGTTTGGAATCAAATGCCAGTTTCTGAATTTTCCAATGGCCAAGTTTTAGAAATTCCAGAGCTTTCAAAATCCACCGAAGCTTTGGATTTGAACAATTGGAGCGAGCAATCCAGCCCCGTTCAAGTTCTAGATAGATCCAGCAATAAGTTCAATTTGACACTGAATATTACTCAGCTTTGTAACCTTCACTGCCACTATTGTGCGGCCGGTGGCGACGGCACTTACGGTGATCCCGTCAGGCAAATTTCTGTGGAAAAGACCCTGCCACAAATTCAAATGCTGATGAAACGCCTCAAACCTGGCGGCCAATTTAACATCACATTTTTAGGCGGCGAGCCCTTGATGTATCCAGGTGCCATCAAGGCCATTGGCCTCTACACTTTGGAATTAGCAAAACAGAGTTCCATTGAAGCCGAGTTTCAAATAATCACGAACGGTACTTTGATCAACGATTCAGTTCTTGATTTAATTGCTGTGATTAAACCCACAATCACCATCAGTATCGATGGGCCACCTGAAATTAACGATGCTCAACGACCGCAAAAAAATGGTTCAAAGTCCTCTGAGCTCGCGGTCAAAGGTTTGAAAACTTTGATCGCTCGCAAGTCTGAATTCGGGCCGCTTTTACTTCACGCCGTGTTCAATAAAAATCACACGGCTGTGGATAAAGTTTGGGATTACTTTCAACAGTTCGAAGTGGATAAAATGGAGTTCACTTTTGATGTGACGGAAAAAGATCAAGCTGCGAATCTGGCTTTTACCGAAAGTCTTAAAAGTGCGGCGGCTCAAGCTTTTGCCAAAGGCCAAGAAAAAGAACTTCGTAGAATTCAATTTTTTGATATTTATTTTAGCCAACTGGACAGCCAAGCCATCCGCGAGAACCATTGCGGCAGCGGAAAATCCTTACTGAGCCTGGATTCTCGAAACCAAATCTATCAGTGCCCTTTGGAAGTTTCTTTCAAAGAGCGAATGGTTGGATCTGGCGAACAGCTGAACTGGAACCTGATGAAACCGCTTGAGAAGCCCTTGATAGAGCTTAATTCTTGCGGAACCTGCTGGGCCCGCCACCTTTGCGGCGGTGGCTGTATGTTTAATCATGAAAGTTTAACAGGCGATAAGCACACCAAACACCCCACGTATTGTTTCCGAACTCGGCACTTGCTGAGTGAGGTCTTTATGTATTATAAAACCCTTAGAGAAACGGAGTAGGTTATGAACACCTCAAATGCGACAAAAAAACAAACGACTGCAAAATCCATCAAGATCGTGAAAGCGCAACCTTCTGGAACTGAAAAGTCTAAAGGTCCACGCGACTGTTTCCCACTTGGCTAAGGATTCGCCCACCCAACAAAAAGTTTCCCTGCGATTTTGGCTTCTCAAAATCGTTTTTGCCATCACAGCCTCTGTTATCCTTAATTATTTTGAACTCGAGTCCGTTGAAAGCTGGCTTTACGACACTCGAGTCAGGCTCTCTCCTTCCACAGAAATATCAGACGTCTTTCAACTGGTTCTGATCGATGAAGCCACTTTTAAAGAAAAACAAAGATACCCGTCCATAGCAGACCTGGAATTGGTTTTAGATAAAATCATGGATTCTGAGCCTCGAGCGATCATGGTGAATTTTGCTCCGCAGGAACTGGATGGAACTGTTGAGCAAAAAAAGAGCTTTGCTGATAAATTTGAAAATCAAAAAAATCTTTACTTCACCAGGGACGAGCTTCGACCTGAAAACGAATACGAATCCTCGCTTCTGCCTCCCCCATTTGAAAAGCTCCCCATCGCTTTTGCTCCGAAAACCCATGACCGAAAATCCTTTGCCAAAGACGGTGTGACTCGCCGGCTGATTATCAGCTATCAAGGTCAAGCCATGCTTCAAAAACAGCTGGCCATGCTCTGGAATCCATCACTTTTGAATGAAGGCAATCAGCGCGGGATCTTTGATTTCTTTGGATCCAATCAGGCCTACGTGGATTTCAGACCTGCCGGCACCTACCCACGAAACAGTTTTTACGAAGTCAGTGAGTTAAAAAGTGAAACTTGGACCAACAAAATTGTGATCCTCGGTTTTGATGCTCAAAGAAAATTTGATGATTACGTTTTGACGCCTCACTCGAGAGACGCGACCTATATGCATTTACCCGAAATGCAAGCCAACATGATTGACACTTTGATTCAGGGCACTTGGCCCGTTCGTTATTCTGAGATTCTTAATTTTATTCTGACGTTTTTAATTTCATTGATCACCATCCACGGGGTTTTGGTTTTAAGACCTTCTCAAGGTTTAATCCTACTTGGTGGTTTAGTCTTAGGTTATGTCCTGTGGACATGGGGACTGTTCGCAGCCTTTAGATGGTGGTGGCCTTTAGCTCATCCCATGGTTGCGGTCTTTCTTTGTTACTACTTTTTTATTCCCTACCGTTTGATTATGGAAAATCGAAAAAGCTGGGAGTACTACCAAAAAAATCAGCTGCTGAAACAAGTGGAAGAATTAAAAACAAATTTTATTTCTATGATGTCCCACGATTTGAAAACCCCCATCGCACGCATTCAAGGCATGGTGGATGTGATCAAAAAAGAAAAGACACCTTTAAGCGATCTTCAGCATGATGCCGTTGATACAATCAAACACTCCAGCGATGATCTACTGAAATTTATCAATTCCATTTTGAATTACGCAAAGATGCAGTCCGAAGGCGTGGTTCTTCATAAAACTTCAAAAGACATCAATCAAATTATTGAGGACGTGGTTCGCAAACACGAGTTCCTAGCTCGAATTAAAAAGATCTCAATGAAGTCAGAGCTTGAGCCCTTGTTTCCCATTGAGGTCGATCCTGATCTGATCAGGCAGGTATTATCGAACCTAATTGAAAATGCTATCAAGTACAGCCCCGATGAAACCCAAATAAAAATCTTATCCCAAGAAAAAGAAGGCTTTATCTGGATCCAAGTAGAAGATCAGGGTTCGGGCATTCCAGAAGACGAGTTAACCCATGTTTTCTCTCAGTTTTTTAGAAGTAAGAACGCGAAAACCTCACCCATTAAAGGTTCGGGTTTGGGCCTGCACTTGGCGAAATATTTCACTGAACTTCATGGCGGAGAGTTGTTTGTAGAATCTACATATGGCAAAGGAAGTACCTTTACGGTAAAACTTCCGAGTGCTTAACGCTACCTGTCTAAAATGTTTAAATCTCCGGGGGGAGTCACATGCTCAAAGTTCTTGTTGTAGATGACGATCAAGGCCTACGCCTTTCCATCAAAACAGCGCTCGCAGCCAATACACGTTTTCAAGTGGAAGAGGCCTTTGACGGCATTAACGCCCTTGAAAAGTATCAAGCCTCCGAACCCAAATTTGATGTGGTGATTTTAGATGTGGATATGCCACGCCTCAACGGTCTTGAAACACTGAAACGTTTAAAGGAAAAAGACCCAGGTTTGATCGTGTTGATGCTGACAGCCCACGCGACAGTTCAAGATGCTGTGCAAGCAGTCAAAGATGGCGCTTACAATTTTTTATCGAAGCCTGTTTCTGGCGACGATCTGTTACAAATTTTAGATCGCGCCGTTGAAGCTCACCGATTGATTTCATCCATTGCAGCTTCATCTCCTGTTTTATTAGAAGAGGGTCGAAAGATCATCGGTTCTAATACTCAGATGCAAAAAGTTTTTAACATCATTCATAAGCTCGCTAAAGTTGAGACTCCGGTTTTGATTCGCGGAGCCTCTGGAACGGGTAAAGAATTAGTTGCCCGAGCCATCCATTTTAATTCTTCTCGAAAAGACGGAAAGTTTGTTGCGATCAATTGCTCAGCCATTCCAGAAAATCTTTTTGAATCTGAATTGTTTGGTCACGAAAAAGGATCCTTTACCGGCGCTGATCAAAGAAAGATCGGAAAATTTCAATACGCTGAAGGTGGCACTTTATTTTTAGATGAAATCGGTGACATGCCAGCATTGATGCAAGTTAAGATTTTACGCGTCCTTCAAGAAAAAATGTTTACACCCGTTGGCTCAAACCGTGAGTTCCCGACCAATGTTCGAATCATTGCGGCCACAAATCGACCCTTAGAAGACATGATTATTAAAAACACTTTCCGAGAGGATTTGTTTTACAGATTGAACGTGGTGCCGATTTTCTTGCCATCACTCAGTGATCGAAAAGATGACATCGACCGAATGGTTCAGAACTTCATCAAAAAATTTAATGAAACTCATAAGAAGTCCATTCGCGGCATCAGCCCCGATGCGATGAATATTTTAAAGAAACACAATTGGCCTGGAAATATTCGTGAACTTGAAAACGTGATTGAGCATTCCTTTGTTTTAGAAACAAAGCCTGTGATCTCTCCATCATCTTTACCTGAGTCTTTGCTGGAAGCTGTAGGAGTGGATCTTTTAGCCCTTGAAAGTCAGCCAGTTGTGGCACCTGCACAAGTGGGCACTGTTCGCTTTCAAACTTTAGATGAAGATTCTGATACCATTGAAGAGCATGACATGACTGATATGGGTGACGACGAAGCACCTATTGAAATCACTGGTAACGAGAGCTTTGATTTTAATGCTCAGAAGGAAGCTTTTGAAAAAGAATTTATTTTGAAAGCTTTAAAAGCTTTTAAAGGGCGCATCAATCAGACAGCACTCCATGCCAATATTCCGAAAAAGACTCTTTTAAGAAAAATTGAAAAATACGGCATCATTGCCAAGGATTTTCAATAAAATAACTGTGCCTTTTTTCTGCGCAATTTAGTATTTTTTAAAGCCTCATCGTTGACTCGATGGGGCTTTCCTTTTAGCTTCGTCGACTCATGACTTTGGATTATTACCCACCTCAAGCTTATACTAAAGAAACTCTTCTGAAAGCGTACAACTGGCTTCAAAATCAGTCAGACGCCGTCAGAGAAGTGGCAACGACTCCTGACCAGCTTGTTAGTCTGTATTTGAAGTCATCCCGTGGCGGCGTCACACAAGAATCTCTCGAGCGACCCAGTGTTCAAAGTTTCAAATCAGAGCTCAAAAGTTTAGCGGGCATGATGGGTGACTTAGAAAAAAAGAACGCTCCCACAGAACCCACTTATTATCAGCATCCTCAGCCACCGCAGCAGCAGAACTATACGCCACCGCAACCGACATACACGCCACCTCAGCAAAATTATTCTGCACCCCAAACTCAGAACCCATTTTCGACTCAACAAGCTCACGCGGCACCTCCGCAAGCCACTCAACCCACAGTTGTGGTGCAGGCGACAAAATCATTGGACGAGATGACTCAAAGTTTGATTCGAGAAGTCAAAACTGAGCTGAATTTATCATCTGATCAAGAGGCTTTGCGGATGCTAGTGAAAATAGGCTACCAAAAAGTTCAATCTCTCTATAAATAATGAGAGATGAGCGAAAAACAAGATTACAAAGCAACCATCAGACTTCCTGTCACTGATTTTCCGATGAAGGGAAATCTCAACGTTAAAGAACCCGAGATTTTAAAAAATTGGGAAAGCACTGGGTTATACAAAAAAATCTTCGATCAAAATAAAGGGAAACCTTCGTTTTCATTACCTGATGGCCCTCCTTATGCGAATGCTTCCATTCACATGGGTCATACTCTGAATAAAGTTTTAAAAGACATCATCATCAAATATAAATCCCTCAGAGGTTTTCAAGCCCCTTTCATTCCAGGCTGGGATTGCCATGGTTTGCCAATTGAACACAAAGTTTTAAAAGACCTCCAAGAAAAAAAGAAAACAGCGACGGATCAGGAAATTTTGGAGTTGTGCAGAAACGAAGCTCAAAAATGGGTCAGTCATCAGATGATTCAGTTTCAAAGACTCGGTGTGCTTGCGGATTGGAACCATCCCTATTTAACCATGTCCAAAGAGTACGAAGCTGAAACCATCCGAGAACTCGCACGAATGTTTGAAAAGGATTTGGTTTATCAAGGTGTGAAACCGGTTTATTGGAATTGGACTTTGAAAACGGCGTTGGCTGATGCTGAAGTGGAATATCACAACCATAAAAGCCCTGCGATTTATGTGAAGTTCCCAGTCACTGATGTAGCCACTTTAAAAAAATTAGGAAATCCGTCAGGACAAACTTCATTTGTGATCTGGACGACAACGCCTTGGACTTTGCCATCGAACACCGGAATCTGTTTACATCCTGATTTTGAGTACGGAGTTTTTAACAGCGGTACAGAAAATTTTGTCATAGCAAAGTCTTTAAAAGAATCCTTTGAAAAAGAAAACTCTGTTGCTCTGACATTGGTGTCGACTTTTAAAGGTTCTGATCTCGAGCGTGGACTTGCTCAACATCCTTTTATCAAACGCACTTCACTTGTTGTCTTGGGTGATCACGTCACTCAAGAAACAGGAACCGGTTGCGTGCACACAGCTCCCGGCCACGGTCCCGATGATTTCAAGGTTGGCTTGAAGTATAATTTAGATGTTTTAAGTCCCGTCAGCGAGTCAGGAACTTTCACTGACGAAGTGGAAGAGTGGAAGGGCCTTAATATTTTCAAAGCCAATCCCTTGATTGTTGAAAAATTGCAAAGCATCGGCATGCTTGTTTCTGTTAAGCAAATCGAACATTCCTATCCCCATTGCTGGAGAAGTAAAACGCCTCTCATTTATCGAACCACTCCGCAATGGTTTATGGGACTGGATCAAGAAAAAAGTCAGCTTCGAAAAACCACACTTAAAAGCTTACAAAACGTAGGATTTTTTCCTGAATGGGGTCGCGCACGATTTGTAGCGATGATGGAAGGCAGGCCCGATTGGTGCCTCAGTCGTCAAAGAATCTGGGGAGTTCCAGTTCCTATTTTTTACTGCAAAAAAACTTTGAAGCCTTTAGTTGATGTGAAAATCATGATGAGGGTGGCAGACCTTGTGGAAAAAGGCGGCATTGAAGCTTACCACAAGACTGATCCCGCAGAAATGATCGGACCTTTCAAAGTCGATGGTGATTTTGGCTCTGAGGGTTTCAAACACGGCCGAGATATTTTAGATGTTTGGTTTGATTCCGGTGTTTGCCACGCATTGATTTTGAAAAAACGCGAAGGCATGAAATTTCCAGCGGATCTTTACTTAGAAGGGTCTGATCAACATCGTGGTTGGTTTAATACTTCCATGCTGGCCTCCATCGCTGTGAATGGCGAACCACCGTACAAAAATCTTTTGACCCATGGTTTTGTGACCGATTCAAAGGGTTATAAGATGAGTAAGTCCGCTGGTAACGGTGTGGACCCCATGGATATCGCCAATCAAAATGGAGCTGAGATTTTAAGACTTTGGGTTTCTTCTGCTGATTACGGTCAAGACGTTCCTTATGGTAAAGAAGATCTCGCAAGGGTCACAGAAGTTTACCGACGCTTTAGAAATACTTATCGATACCTACTTGGAAGTGTTCAGGATTTCGATCCGAAGAAAGATGCTCTGCCAGTTTCGAAAATGACAGATCTGGATCGCTGGGCTTTGCACCAATTAGCGGTTCTTCACGAGACCATCACTGAAGCCTACGAGAAGTATGAATTCCACAAAGTTTATCATTCATTGAATCAGTTTTTCACTGTGACTTTATCCAGTGTTTATTTGGATATTCTAAAGGATCGACTTTACACTTGGAAGTTTGATGGACCTGCAAGAAGGGGATCACAAACTGTTTTGTTTGAAATGACTTCAATGCTTTTAAAATTGATGGCGCCCATCACTTCATTTCTAAGCGAAGAGGCCTACGGATTTTTCAAAGGCAAATCAAAGGACAGTGTGTTTTTAGAAACCTACCCCACTTTGCCAAGCGATTGGAAGAACCCAAAGCTCGCTGAAACATTCGAGATCTGTTTAAAAATCCGAAGTGACGTGCAGAAAAAATTGGAAGAATTGCGAGCGGCTAAAGTCATCGGCGCAAGCCTTGAAGCTTATGTCGAGATTTCTGCGGATGAAGCCACATACACAGCACTTCAAAGCCTCCAAGACTTGCGTGAATTTTTAATTGTTTCGAAAGTGAAGCTCAGCAAAGGCGAGTTGTCGATCGAAGTTAAAAAAGCAGACGGCGAAAAATGTGAGCGCTGCTGGACCTATTCAACTGAAATCGGAAAGCATTCCACTCACACCACAATCTGTCCCAAATGTATCGAGGCATTGACATGAAAAATAAAATCTACACTTCCAGTTTGATTGTTTCAATTTTGGTGGCTTTGGATCAACTGACGAAAGTTTTGATTCTTTCAAAATTTAAGTTTGGAGAGTCTGTCATCATCATCGAAAATTTTTTCAATCTGACCTATGTAAAAAATTATGGAGCTGCCTTTGGTTTTTTATCTGAGTCTCACCCTCAGTTTCGAGAAATCTTTTTTCTGACGATGCCACCGGCAGCCATGATCGTGATCGGGGTCTTACTTAAAAAGGCGCCTCAGCAGGATCGATTGCAGATCATTGCTCTGAGTAGCATTTTGGGTGGTGCAATTGGAAATTACATCGATCGACTTCGCTTTAGGTACGTGGTGGATTTTTTGGATTTCCATCTTTATAACCAATATTCTTGGCCTGCTTTTAACATCGCAGATTCGGCGATTGTTTTGGGCGTAATGGCACTGATGTATCAAATGTATTTGGAAAGTAAGAATTTAAAGAAAACTTAATCGAAGTACGTAAAGCTCAGCTGAGGATTTTCCCCAAAGGGATTTTCCTTTTGCCAGAAATAGCTAACGACGCGGGTTTTTTCTCCGCGCTTCACTTGAAAAACTGTCAGATCCGAATTTTCGACGATTTGATGAAGACCTCGACCAGCTCCACCCTTTCCTGCTTTTTCGTTGATTTGACCTGCTTGCCCCGAATAGCAGGACTCAAGGTAGTCGACCAAAATCTCACGGGTCAGCCCACCAAATGGGTCAATAACTGAAACCGCGACGATTTTATTATGAGAGCCGTATTCAAAAACCGAGAACTGTTTAGGTTCTAAAACAATGTCATCTCTGCGGGACATGTGGTTGTAAAGAGCATCGCCTGATTTTGGATCCACCGGGGCATCATAAATGGCATTCATCAGCATCTCTTCAGCCACCAGAAAACAACGATCTGTAATTGTAGTTCGAACTTTTAAGCCTTTTAAGAAGACGACCATTTGATCCTTCAGATCATGGCGCTTTTTAGCAGAAGTGACGTTCACTTTTTCTACAGAGTCCGGAGATCTAAGAAGTGAACTCAGAGAATCAAAACGCTCAGACGAAATGTCTTTCAACAATTCAGCAAGCAAGGGCCAAGAGTCTTTAGCAAAGAGACCTTCACAAATGATTGAATCAAAGCCTTTGCTTTCCTGTCGGATTTCTTGAAGTCTTGTTTTGATAGGTGCATGAAATGCCAACACTTTTTTGTTTTCATTTAAAGAAACTGTCGCTTCATGCAATAACGTCACGCCATGTTGTTTCATGTAAAGACACAATTCATCCCACGGTTCAGGACGATTGCCGACAATAGTGAGCTCTGCGTTTGGACTTGACGCCATTCCTTATTATCAAGAGATCTGGCCGTCGATGTCATCTCGTCAACAGTCTAGTTTGTTAGAAATCGATCAAAGCTCACATCATTCATCGATAGTCTTTATATATCTTGGATAGCCTCATTTATTTTTTATGGATCAGCCTGACTGTTAGCGGACTACTTGTTCTTTCGGTGAAACGTGCTCAAAAATTTGATTTCCCTATGGATCTGAATTTTAAGATCACAGGTTGGCTTTTGATCACGATCCCTTTAGGCGCCAGATTATTACATATTCTTTACGAAGAACCCGCCTACTACCTAGAAAGTCCCCTTCGTATCTTTGAGTTTTGGCGCGGGGGATTTGTCTATTACGGAGGTTTGGTATTTTCATCGCTTACAATATTGGGACTTTTCTACTTTCAAAAACAAAAGAAGAGTTTCTTGGAAACGGCCGATTTTCTTACTCCGATGCTGTGCCTTGGTACAGGCCTTGGTCGAGTGGCGTGCTTCCTTCAAGGATGCTGTTTCGGATCGCCTTGGCCTTTAGCTTTTATGAATGGTCGGCCTCAGCCCACACAACTGTATATCTTATTTTGGGAACTTCTTCTTTTCTTCTTCATCAGGCGTTGGGAACTTAAAAAGAATCATCAAGCCGGTCAGATATTCTTAAGTTGGATGATCTTAAGTGCCTTCGGAAGATTCATGATTGAGTTTCTGCGGGCCGATTTCAGAGGGGCTAAAATCCTAGGACTATCAGTGTCTCAGGTGATCGCTTTCTTGATCGTATTTATATGCAGTTTGAGCCTGTCTCGACTGGCACTCAAAATGTCTCGATCAAAATGAGACACTCATCTTAAATCCATTGAGTCTCGATTAGAGACTGCACGCCATAAATGTCATCCTGTTAGGCTTTTGGACACCGAAGGCAATTGTGATCAAGATAGCAAAAATCCCAGGTGGCATAGTCCGTGTATTGTACTCATGTAACAGAGAAATCTGAACGAGGCATAGGCCCGAAAGGAATGAACATGAGACAAAGTAAAAACCTAATGAAACTAACAATGATTGTTTCTAGTGTTTTAGTGAGTCTGATCTTATCGGGCTGCGGAAGTAGCAAGAAATCAAACTCAAGCAACGTCAATGGTGTTTACGGGCCTAATACAAACGGCTACTACGGAAATATCTATTCAACGACAAATGATGCTGGATACTTAGGCGATAACTTCGCTTGGAAAAACATGACAGTGACAGATGGAGCTGTTTTCAAAAACTTCCTTAAAAAAGTACAAGGTCTATGCGATCAAGCCTACTCAAGTGGTGGAATCTATAGCTGTGACAGCTGGGTTTCTAGCTACTTTCGTGTGGTTTACCAAGCGGCAAGCTCAACACAGTCTCAATCTCGGATTATGTTTATGACTTATCCCCAAAACATGAACAATGGTTACTGGTACGGTTACCAATTGCCTTCATGGGATCAGTTCTTCATGGGTTCTTTAGGATTCCCAGTACCACAAGCTTATGGAGCTACGCGAAATCCCATCGCTTTGGACATGACCACATCTTTGATTAACAATTCGCAAGGTTTTGAGTCACGTGCTTACGGAGCTCAAGACACTCTAGCAAATAAAAGTTTGATCCAATTTATGGTGCGACAAGGTAAAGTTTTAGATGCAACTGTGGCCTTCGAAATTTTCTTTGAAGGAAAAGCCTTTGCCTCGGGAACACTGTACCGTTGCTCTTATCCCGATTGTCGGTAATATTTAATTCATGGAAAAACGTAAAGTAAAATGCCCACAGTGTGGGCTTTTGACTGTGTACTCAATAGAAAATAAATCCCGTCCTTTCTGTTCAGAAAGATGCAAAATTTTAGATCTTGGCGCGTGGGCCGAAGAGAAATTTAAAGTGCCAACTCAAGAGCACGCTGACTTTGCGCATCCTGATGAAGAGGATAAAAACGAAAAATGATTTGATTTTTTGTTGACGAAATCAAAAAAAAGTCTTGAGATCGCGGTTGTCAGAGGATGACAAACCCTAAACCACTCAAAAAGGAGTGAACATGAACAAAGCACAATTGATCGAAAAGATCGCAACAGAAGCCAATGTTTCTAAAGCACAAGCTGAAAACATTTTGGACTGCACAATCAACAACATCAAAAAATCTGTTAAAAAAGGTGATGATGTTAAACTTGTTGGTTTTGGTACTTTCACTAAAGCTAAAAGAAAAGCACGCATTGGTCGCAACCCACAAACTGGAAAAGCGATCAAAATTCCAGCTGCTTGGGCTCCTAAGTTCCGTGCTGGCGCTGAATTCAAAGCGATGGTTAAATAATTTTTTTGACTTGTCGATAGCATTGAAAAAAGCTGAGGTTGCCCTCAGCTTTTTTTTTGACCTCAACACCAGGAGTGGGAATGAAACGAATCGGAGTTCTAACAAGCGGTGGAGATGCCCCTGGAATGAATGCCTGCTTGCGAGCTGTGGTTCGAACAGCTAAAGCACGCGGACTAGAAGTCATCGGTATTGAGAAGGGCTACACGGGCCTAGTGGAAAATCTATTTCGCGCCTTAGAGGCTCGCGATATGGCCAATATTCTTCAGCGCGGCGGTACAATTTTAAAAACTGGTCGCTGTTTGGAATTTTTAAAGCCTGAGGTCAGAAAATCAGCGGTGGATCACTTGAAAGCAAAACAAATCGACGGCCTTGTTTGTATTGGTGGCGATGGCTCTTTTCGAGGAGCGATGACTTTGTGGCGGGAGTTTCAAATTCCCGTGGTGGGAACTCCAGGTACGATTGACAATGATTTATTTGGCACAGATGTGACCATTGGTTTTGATACGGCTGTGAACACTGCACTTGGTGCCATTGATAAAATTCGCGATACAGCTGACAGTCACGACCGACTTTTTATAGTGGAAGTGATGGGAAGAAATTCCGGGCACATTGCCTCCCATGTGGGCCTCGCTTGCGGCGCTGAGGAAGTTTTTACTCCTGAAATCAACACCACAGTGGACAAAGCTGTTGAGAAAATATTAGACGCTCAAAAAAAGGGAAAAAAATCCAGCATTATTGTGACCGCCGAAGGCCAAAAGCCAGGACGAGCTTATGATTTAGCAGAAGCCATCAGAAAAAAAACCGGTCTTGATGCAAAGGTTTGTATTCTGGGTCACATTCAACGCGGTGGCAGCCCGACTGCGACAGACCGAATTATCGCCAGCCGCATGGGTTCTGCAGCTGTTGATGCACTTTTGAGTGGCGAAAAAGATGTGATGGTGGGAATCGAAAAAAATGAAATCAAATTCACACCTTTCGAATTGGCCACCCAGCGCGAAAAGAAGACTTCTTTAGACTACGTTAAACTCTCGAATCTCCTTGCTTTTTAGTCTAGCTTTTGCAAAAGTTTTTTCAGGAGAAATCGATGAAAAAAATTTTGAATACTTTGGTGTTGGCCCTTGCTTGTTTGATTGGTTTTTCTGGTTGCACAAAAAAAACAGATGAAATTTTAATTGGTGAATTTGGAACTTTAACCGGTGGTGAAGCCACTTTCGGTCAATCAACTAATAAAGGTCTTCGCATGGCACTTGATGAAATCAATGCCGCCGGCGGTGTTAAAGGTAAAAAAATTAAACTGATCACCTACGACAATCAGGGAAAAACTGATGAAACTGCGGCTGTTGTTACACGATTGATCACTCAGGATAAAGTGGTTGCCATCATTGGTGAGGTGGCTTCGGGCCGAACACTTGTGGCAGCTCCTATCGCTCAGCAATACAAAGTTCCTTTGATCACACCTTCTTCAACACATCCAAAGGTGACAGAAAAAGGGGATTATATTTTCAGAATTTGCTTCATTGATCCTTTCCAAGGAGCAGTGATGGCCAAATTTATGACTGAAAATTTGAAACTCAAAAAAGTCGCAATCTTGCGAGATGTAAAAAATGAATATTCAGTGGGTCTTGCTGACACTTTTGTAAAAGAAATCACTCAACGTGGTGGCGAAGTTCTGATCGATGTCAGCTATCAAGCCAATGACATCGATTTTAAAGCACAACTCACTCAGATTAAATCAAAAAATCCAGAAGTGATTTTTGTGCCGGGTTACTACACAGATGCGGGTCTGATCACTGTGCAAGCTCGCCAACTTGGGATCAAAGCTGTGTTCTTGGGCGGAGACGGTTGGGACTCTCCAAAGCTTCACGAAATTGCAAAAGAAGCCGCCAACGGAAGCTATTTCTCGAATCACTACTCAACTGATAGCACTGATCCCGTAGTCCAAGAATTTATTCAAAAATTTAAAACTCAATTTAATGAATTGCCAGATGCCATGGCAGCTTTGGGATATGACGCCGGCAAAGTTTTGGCCATGGCTTTAATGAATGCAAAAGACATCACACCAGAAAATATTAAAAATGAAATTGCGAAGACAAAAAATTTCCCTGGCGTGACAGGTGTGATCACTTTAGATGCGCAAAGAAATGCAATTAAAAGTGCCGTCATCGTAAAAGTCGAAGGCAATGACAAAAAATTTGTTACTCAAATGGCACCATGACTCCAGAATCCCATGATTTTCTTCAGCATCTGATCAATGGATTAAGTTTAGGAAGCATTTATGCTTTGATCGCACTTGGCTACACGATGGTGTATGGCGTTCTTCAACTGATCAATTTTGCCCATGCTGATATTTACATGGTCGGGGCTTTTGCCTCTTACTACATTTCTAAATGGATCGGACTTGAAGCGAACCCTGGCTTTATGGCTTTGGGTTTAGCCTTACTGACTTCCATGGTGACTTGCGCAGTCCTTGGTGTGTTGATTGAGCGGTTGGCATATCGCCCTCTTCGTAAAGCGCCTAAGCTTAATATTTTGATTACTGCCATTGGTGTCAGTCTTCTACTGCAGTTTGGTGCCCAAATTCTTTTTGGAGCAGATCCTAAGGTTTTTCCAACGTTGATCGAAGATAAATCTTTGATTGATACTCCATTTTTGATTTTGAAATCCCTCGATGTGACTGTTTTTGTTGTCACGATTTTAGCTTTAATGGGTCTTCACTACCTTGTTTTCCACACGAAAATGGGAAAGTCCATGCGAGCAGTTTCTCATAGTATGACAAACGCAAGTCTTCTTGGAATTAATGTCAACCGCGTGGTGGTCTTCACTTTTATTTTAGGCAGTAGCCTGGCTGGTATCGGCAGTGTGCTTGTAGGATTGAAATATCCAAAAATTGAGCCTCTGATGGGTGTGATGATCGGCCTTAAGGGTTTTGTCGCAGCCGTTCTTGGCGGCATTGGCAACATGAGTGGAGCCGTCCTTGGAGCTTTGATCATGGGATTATCAGAAGAGTTTGTTGTCGCCTATTTGTCATCCACTTTACGAGATGCTTTGGCCTTTGGACTTTTGATTGGAATTTTGATTTGGAAACCTTCAGGATTGATGGGTAAAAATACCATCGAGAAGGTTTAAGTGAAAAATAAATTAAAAGTTGTTTTAATTGTTTTAGCTGCCATCTCTGTTTTAGGATTAGTCCTTCAGTTTTCTATTAATGCTTATATTCAAATCTTAATTCTTCAAATTTTGATGTACTCGATAGCAGCCATGGGTTTGAACTTGGTGAATGGGTTTACAGGGCAATTTTCCCTTGGCCATGCGGGTTTCATGGCCATCGGTGCCTATACCAGCGCGTATTTAAGCCAAGTTTTCCCCGGTTTTCTAGAAAGCACTCACCTGCTTGGTTTTTTTATTTTCTCCATTTTGGGGGGACTGCTGGCTGCAGGTTTTGGTTATGTGGTGGGCTTACCATCGTTGCGACTTAAAGGTGATTATCTTGCCATTGTGACGTTAGGCTTCGGAGAAATCCTACGGGTGTTTTTATTAAACATTGAGGTCTTGGGGGCTGCTCGCGGCATTACGGGTATTGTTCCCTACCCCGAGCTCGGATTTTTAGATCGTTTCTGGGTCAGCTTTTTTTACATCACAATTTGGTTTGTTGTCGGTCTTTACTTCGTATGGCGTCTCACTCGCGGCCGGCACGGTCGCCAATTTTTAAGTGTGCGTGAAGACGAAGTGGCAGCTCTGAGCCTTGGACTTAACACCACTCAAATTAAAGTCAGGTCTTTCGTGATCGCATCATTCTTCGCAGGGGTTGCAGGTTCCATTTATGCTCACTTGATTAGTATCGTTTCCCCCAGTGTTTTTGGATTTATGATGAGCGTGAATATTGTCGTCATGGTCGTTCTTGGAGGCATGGGAAGCTTCACAGGTTCTATCTTTGCAGCCGCCTTTGTGACTTTGATGCCAGAACTTTTGCGATCATTGCAAGCCATCACTGGCTATGATCTTCGCATGGTTGTTTTCTCTCTAAGTCTTATCTTGATCATGATCTATCGACCCACTGGACTGTTTGGATCTAAAGAATTACCAGATATCGTTCGCAGCTGGAGGATGAAAAAATCATGACTCCACTTTTACAAGCGCAAGCCCTCTCCATTCAATTCGGTGGATTAAAAGCGGTGGATCAGGTGGATCTTACCATCCAGCAAGGGGATCTGTTTGGTCTCATTGGTCCCAATGGTGCCGGTAAAACAACTTTTTTTAATCTACTGACAGGGGTTTACA
>CAZPBD010000016.1:0-42782 GCA_964584655.1 uncultured Pseudobdellovibrionaceae bacterium
TAACCTTTAACTAAATACTTAACAACCAAATACCCAACCAGCCAACCTACAGCAGATCCTGAAATAATCAAGATCAGCCAGCCCAGTGGAAACTGAAAAGCCCCGTCTCCAGGTTCAGGTGGCTTCCCAATTATTTTGCTGGCAATTTTATAAGCCAATCCATTGTCGCTTGAAGCAAACAGATAAAAGAACAGAACGATCGTTGAAATAATTGAACTTACAAAAATGATGGCTTTCATTTTTTAAGTTTACTCAGGGATTTAATGTCGAGACAAGCTTGTGCGAACAAAATTCTTTGTCACGCTTGTCTTTGGCACTTTTTGATCAAACCAAAACTGCAAGGGCTCTTGCAACCCCACCCCGTGCATATAATTATAAAGTGCCTTCTTTAAACCATATCCCATTTGATCGTGATTGGCTGTCGTTGGATCTTCGAACGGCACTTCGTATTCGGCAAACAAACCCTCAGCGGGCCGAGTTCGAGGATTCAACTTCACACCAAAGTTTTCAGGATTTCTTCCCACCGGTGAGTGAATCGTCGCCAAAAACCTGTGCCAGAAGCCCGAATCAATGCAATCATTTTCAAAAAGTTGGCGGACCATTTCTAAACTGTCCATGGTGTCTTGATCCGTTTGCGTTGGAAACCCATACATCAAATAAGCGTGCACATAGATACCGGCTTTTTTGAAAGCTTGAGTTACCTTTGCGACCTTTTCGACTTCGATCCCTTTTTTAATTAAGCTAAGTAGCCTTGGAGTTGCGACTTCCAGTCCGCCCGTCACAGCCACACAACCGGCATCGGCCATGAGTTGCGCAAGCTCGTCGTCAAACTGGGTATCAAAGCGAAGATTTCCCCACCAGCTGATTTTGACTCCACGTCGTATAATTTCTTGGCTGAGCTGTTTCAAAAGTGCCGGAGGCCCCGCTTCATCCACGAAATGAAATCCGCTGGATCCAGTTTGTTTCATTACTTTTTCGATGTGATCCACAATGCGACTGGCTTTTTGAGGCTCAAACCGACTGATATAATCAAGATTCACGTCACAAAACGTACACTTCTTCCAGTAACAACCATGGGCCAAAATCAATTTGTTCCAGCGAAAATCAGACCACATGCGGTGCATGGGATTTGGCATTTCCACCATGGAAATATATTCGGTCAAAGGAAGACCATCATAATCCGGCGTCAGATTTTCTTTAAAAGGCTGATCTAAAATTTTAGGATTTGAGAGCTCGGTGACTTCTCCATTTTTTAGAACTTTTGTTCGAAGCAAGTCTTGGTCGGATCTTTTGCCTTCCAAATGTTCGATGAGACACTTCAGTGGCATTTCCCCGTCATCAAAAATCAAAAAATCGGTGTAATTGAAAATTCTGGGATCTTGAAGCTTTCGAAGCTCCGTATTAACAAAGCCCCCACCCATCACAACTTTTGCCTTGGGAAATTCTGTTTTTAGAATCTCAGCAGATCTGAGCGATCCATAAACATTTCCAGGAAATGGCATCGTAAAACCAATCAGATCTGGCTGAAAGCTTGAGGTTTGATCCAGAAGTGATTCCTTCATCATTTGATCAAGCAAACCCATTGGCTGATCTAATTTGTTCTGTAAAGCTGAGAAGGAAGACATGGAAGAAGCTAAACTTTCCCCGTACCGGGAAAATTCAAAGTCCGGATCCAAACCGTTTTTTATCACATCTGCGATATCATCTAAATAAAGTGAACCAATGTATTTGGCCTGATCCTGCAATCCCATTTCGCCAAATTTAGAGAGCAAAATATCGTCATGTTGTTGAAGGGCTAAAAACCGGGGACCCTCGGGGACAAGTTGTCTTCGGGCCAATCTGAGCGCCATCGATGAATCCTTGCCTTGCAAGAAAGTGATAACTGTTTCGATGGTTTGCTCGTAATCGGTAAAGGCTTCGAGGAAAAATTGAACGGAATCATTCTGTGAATTCTTTTTTTCGACTTCCACTTTAAGTCTTTGAAGTCCTGATCTTGAGAGCAGCTTCAACATCATCAATAGACCCAAATCAATTTGCTTCACCTGTTGATCCAAATTTTTTAAGAATGCCGTCAGATACGGCGTTGCCGGATAAGGTGAATTCATTTGGGTCATAGGGGGTGTAATAAGTAAAACTCTCATAGTGATTTTGAGGATTTAAATACCACAATCCCCGTTTTTTGTCTAAGTTCCGAGGCCAAATGTCTGCCATCCAAAATCGTATTGAAAAGAATTACAGAAAGCTAAAGCCTTGGAGTGATCGCAATCGCTTTGAAGCCTTCAGGCTTTATGACCGAGACATCCCTGAATTTCCTTACATCATCGATTTGTATAAAAATTATGCCTTGGTTTATGACCGCTCGGATTCGTTTCTTGATGCTGGCAAAAATCACCTGGAACCCACCACCTTGGCCATCCAGGCTGTTCTGGGGGATAAGATCACTGAAATCATTTTTAAAAAACGAGTTCGCCAAGAAGGTGAACAGCAATATGAAAAGCTCTCAACTATCGACCGAGAAATTCTGATCCAAGAAAACCAATTCAAATACCGAGTGAATCTTTGGGATTATTTAGACACAGGCCTTTTCTTGGATCACAGGCCCTCAAGATATAAAATCTTCAAAGCCTCTGAGGGTGCCAAATTTTTAAATCTGTTCTGTTACACCGGCTCTGTCAGTGTGGCTGCCGCATTAGGTGGAGCCCAAGTGACCAGTGTGGATTTGTCGAAAACCTACTTGGATTGGGCCGTCAGAAATTTTGAGTCCAATCAAATTGATTTAAAAAATCACACCTTTATTCAAGCGGATGTTCTGCAATTCCTAGAGGAATCAAGTCAAACAACGCCCGAGAAATTTGATCTTATTTTCTTGGATCCTCCGACATTTTCAAACTCAAAAAGAATGCTGGATGTGCTCGATACCCAGCGAGATCACGCCAAATTAGTCAGACAGTGCATGCAGATTTTGACTCAGAAGGGCCTGTTAATTTTCACTACAAATAAAAGAAAATTTAAACTAGAGCCTGAACTCAAGAATGAGTTTCAAATTACTGAGACGACAAAAAATACAATTCCTGTGGATTTTCACGACCAACAAATTCACTCAAGTTTCGAAATTCGAAAATTATAATTGATCCCAAAGACAAATGGCCCTAAAAGAACTTTATGAATGCTTTAGGTCGACACATACTCGTAGAATTTACTGACTGTAACGCTGATATCTTGAACGACGTTGATCGTGTCGAGAAATCCATGGTGGAAGCGGCTAAAACCGCTGGCGCCACAGTTATCAACTCCACTTTTCACCATTTCTCTCCGTGGGGAGTTTCTGGTGTGGTTGTGATTCAAGAAAGTCACCTCGCCATTCATACATGGCCTGAATACCGTTACGCAGCTGTGGATTTGTTTACTTGCGGTGAAACCGTCGATCCTTGGGTTTCCTTTGAGTTTTTGAAGAAGGCTTTTAAATCAAATAAGTTCTCGGCCATCGAAATGAACCGTGGATCTTTACACGTGATGAAGCGCGATGATTTCCAGCCTAAAAAGCGCAACGAAACTGCTCCTATTGCGCCTAATACAGCTCATAAAATTGCCCGTAATGTTTGGTTCACGGACAAAGACGAGCAACAGGCTTTAAGCCTTCGCTACAATGAAGTTCTTTTTAATGAAACGAATCCGTTCCAGCAGGTCCGTGTTTTTGACACGCCTTCATTCGGAAAAATGCTGACCATCAATAATATGGTCATGTGCACAGAGCGTGACGAAGCCCATTACCACGAAATGATCGTTCACCCAGCCATGCAGCTTTTAGAAAAAGCCGAAAATATCCTCGTGATCGGTGGCGGTGACGGCGGAACAATTCGTGAAGTTTTGAAGTATCCTAGTGTTAAAAAAGTAACCATGGTTGAAATTGACGAGGCCGTGGTTCGTGCCAGTAAAGCTCATTTGCCGACTTTATCCAGTGCTTTTAACAACCCAAAACTTGAGCTCATCATTGGCGATGGCATCGAGTTCGTTAAAAAAGCTCAAGAAGCTAGCTATGATCTAGTCATCGTGGATGGTTCTGACCCTGTAGGCCCTGCAGAAGGATTGTTTACTTCCGCTTTCTACAAAGACTGTTACCGCTCATTGAAGTCTCACGGCATGCTGGTATCTCAGGGTGAATCTCCACTTTTCCATCAGCGAACGTTTGTAGATCTTCACCGTTGCCTCAAAGGCGTGTTTGGTCAGCAGAACGTGAACACACTATTGTTTTATGCTTCTTCTTACCCGACAGGCATGTGGAGCTTCCAAGTGGCTTCTAAGAAAGCTTTCAATCCCATCAAGGATTTGAATTCAGAAAAGGCAGAGGCCTTTAGCAAGCAAAACAAACTTCATTATTACAATGAAGGTGTTCATGCCGGTGCTTTTGCGGTTCCTAATTTTGTTAAAAAGATGTTGGAGCTATAAATCCCCAAACCCCAGAAGAGGCTTTTTGTAACTCCTGGGGACTAAAGACGGCGGACCCCTGATCACCAAAGTCAGTGCCCCAAGTGTTTTTCATTTTAAGTGAAACCAGTCTTCCTTCAGCATCATACTCATAACCTGTGGCCACAAGAACGTGGTAAACCCCCGCCCACTTAAGCGAAAACATCGAGGGCATGCCTTTGTCTAAAGATTCAATCACATAGTTCCAAATACGCTTCCAGCTTGTTTGTCCGTGTCTAAACTGGCCGTTAAAAGTACTGACCATTTCTAGAAGTGCACGTCTGAGATCCCAAGGATCTCCCATGTCCCAACGTCCTTGGGGGTACATGTAATGAATTGAGGAATTTCTTTTAACACCCACCTGGTTTTCAAATTTTTGAGGCGTATAGGTCTGACTGCCGATTGTGAATTGTGGTGGCAAGAACTGACCTTCTTGACCCAATCGATCTCGGAGACGGTTCATGGCATTGGCAAATAAAAAATTGAATTGATCCTGATTCTGAGCGCGAGCGATCTTAATCTTTTCTTCCCGAGCAATAGTTCGAACGTCTTTGTAAAGTCCTTGGAAATCCCAATCAGTAAAAGGAATCCGTGGTCTGAAAGCGCCCGCTGGATAAAGACCACGCTCGACACTGATTCTCATCGCGTGATGAACATCGCCACCGCGATCAAAATAAAACCCACGGTCCAAACCTGTTTGGTTGGTCCAAACCTCACGGGCCCATTCTTCCATTTTTTGCATGAACAAAATTTCTGAAGAAATCCCCATCACATTTCGACGATTCCACCCATTTCGATTGGCCAAATCCAACGAGGTCACAAAAGCAAATAAGTAGCACTCTTCCGATTGGGCCTGATTGTGAGGAGCCGTGTCTTTTAGGAAGACTTTAGGATTTGAGCTTTGATAAGGCGTGGTTTCGTAAACTCCGATTTTGGCTTTTGACGTGGTCCACGCCCAGCTTGGATTTGGAGCTAAAAGTAGTAAACTGTAAATTAAACCTAAAAGTCTCATGTTCCAATGAACTAGCATGCAAAGCTTTCCCTTTCCTAGTTTTTTGTATATGTAGGGCTGTGCCTCAAATTCTACTGACCACCCTCAATTCGACCTACCAACACTCTTCCTTTGGATTACGCTACCTGAAAGCGAATTTAAAAGAGTTGGCACCCATTTGTGAAATCAAAGAATTCACAATCGCTCAAAAACCAGAAGACATTGCTGAAAAAATTCTAGAGCTCGCGCCGCAGATTTTAGGTTTTGGTGTCTACATTTGGAATGTGGCAGAAACTTTGAAAGTCATTGGGCTGATTAAAAAAATAAGCCCTGAAACTGTGATTGTTCTGGGGGGCCCCGAGGTTTCCTTCGAATCTGAGACTCAAGAAATCGTAAAGCTTGCTGATTACGTCATTAAAGGCGAAGCCGATTTTCAATTCTACGATCTTTGTAAACAAATCCTTGATCAACAAAAGCCTGCGACAAAAATCTGGAAGCCCATCTTACCAGCCATTAATCAAATTCAATCTCCCTATCACTTGTTTGATGAAACAGATTTGAAGAATAGAATTCTTTACGTTGAGGCCAGTCGCGGATGTCCCTACAAGTGCGAGTACTGCCTTTCGTCTTTAGACACGTCTGTTAGAAATTTTCCCATCGAACCCTTCTTGAAGGATTTAGAAAAGTTGATTCAAAAAGGGGCCAGAACTTTTAAGTTTGTGGATCGCACTTTTAATTTAAGTCCTAAAATCAGCACCCAGATTTTGCAGTTCTTTTTAGATCACATGGAAGAGCCCTTGTTTTTGCATTTTGAAATGGTGCCCGATCGATTGCCAGACGAATTGAAAAACTTGATCGAAAAATTTCCAGCAGGAAGCCTTCAATTTGAAATTGGAATTCAAACTTGGAACCCTGCAGTGGCCGCCAATGTCAGTCGCAGACAAGATTACAAAAAAATTGTCGAAAACTTAGGTTACTTGAAGCAAAAAACAAAAGTTCACACCCATGTGGACTTGATTGTGGGTTTGCCCGGGGAAACCATCGAAAGTTTTGCCAATGGTTTTGATCAATTGGTCAGTCTGGAACCAGATGAAATCCAAGTCGGAATTTTAAAGCGCCTCAAAGGTGCTCCGATTGCCAGACATGATTTCAATTTTCAAATGGTCTATGCCGAGCACTCACCGTTTCAAATCTTAAAAACAAAAGATGTCAGCTACCTAGAGATCCAAAAGATGAATCGATTTGCAAAGTTCTGGGATCAAATTGCAAATAGCGGAAATTTTAAGACGACCATGGCTGCAATTAAGAAAAAGGCGCAACTGGATCAGGTTTCGTTTTTCAGTGTGTTTATGAGCTTAACGGAATTTTTATTTCAAAGACATGGCCAAGCCCATGCGATTTCATTGCTCAGCATGACTGAATCTTTATGGGTCTTTTTAAAAGAAAATCAAAATTGGTCTGAAGATGTTGCAACTGAAGTTCTGGTTTATGATTACTCGGTCCGTGGCAAACGAGATGTTCCTTCATTCATGAAGAACAAAATTTCTGCGGAGGTTGCTGTCGCAACGACAAGCCCCGTGAATCTTGCCCCATCTGTGACTCCTAAAAGGCAACTTCGCCACCTTCAAAACTAGGTCTTTCTGGCTTAGTGATTGCTGACTTTTCCTTTGGTCGCGGTTTTTGTTATTTTAAGTCCTCCTGTTTTGATCCTAGCCTTGGGTCGAGGCGCAGTTGTGACCTGGTGACAATGGCTTAGCCACTTAAAGTTTACCAATTGGTTAATTTTAAGGTTAACAATTTACTAGGAAAACCTATTTTTAGGGGTTGGACGTGGTTATATTAACGCCATGCAACCAACAACTAAAAGGGGAGAATATATGAAACAAGTTATTGAAACTACAAGCAAATTGGTAATCACAGTTCTTTTGGCGTTAGGAGCAAGTGCCTGCCAGAAGAAAGACGAAGCCACCAATAAAAACGGCCAAATCAAAGTGAAAGTATCAGCCATGGAACAAATGGATTCGGCTGAATTGACGTCATCTGCTGAGCAGCTGATTTCACCCTACACTTTTATGATCTCTCACGAGATGGCTAAGAAAGCTTTGGCGAAAGATCCAAACAATTTAAAAGCTGAGTTCATCATGCTTTTAACAAAACGATTTCAAGCTTTTAAAGGGCTTCACACGCGAATCCGTCCAGCACTTCAGGGAGAACAACTCAAAGCCCATGATGAGTGGTTAAAAAAATTCCCCACTTCACCTTTAAAAACATTTCTGACTGCTGAAGGTTCACCCATCAAGACAATCACGGATTCACAAAACGTTTTGTCTGAATACTACGGATCCATCCAAGAATTTCGAAACTTCTTAAAGAAGAATCAAAATTCAAAATTAAGTTTAGAGCTGAACGCTCAAACTTTTGAAAACGAAATTCGCGAAGAAATGGCTGATAGTTGTGTGTACGTCCAAGGTGAAGATGGCACCTTCACTGAACTTGTCTGTGATTACTCTGAGATCGCAGTCAAAAAACTTAATATCGCTGACATGATTATGCTTCGACAGGTGATCTCTGGAGAGTTGGTCTATAGCTTATTTAATAACTACTCTTTAGAGGGCTTAGACAAAATTCAACAAAACGAAGGTCTCTCGAACCAAGAAAAAACAGAAGCCATGGCAAGACTTCCTGAATTTGGAAAACTTCGCTCAGAGCACACTTTTGGACTTTTGCGTGATATCGGTTCTGATTTAAGTGCAGCTGTTAAGTGGGCCGTACAGTATCAAAAAGAGGTCTGCCCTGCGGGACACGAATCTTACAACCAACGAAAAGGGTATTTGTTTAAAGACGGACTTTGTGTTGAAGACGTTGATGCCACTCAGAAAATGATTGCTGTCCTTGATCAAGCCTTAAGAGGAGCCGTGCGAGTTGAAATGACCACTGAGGGTGGAAATAAACTTGAGACAAATGTGAATTACTTTGCTTGGTCTGATCGCCCTATGCGTGATCTTCGACAAGTGATGCCGACTCAATGGAATGAGTGTGATGAAGCCACTGCTATTCGTGACAACACTTTGGGTGGAATGTTTGTCGACAACAATTTCAATCTGACTCTTGATAAGAAGTGTGAATAAAATGAACTTTTCCCGAGGAAGAACAATCATTGCAGTCCTCATCGTGAGCTTGAATCTTCAAGCTCACGCTTCCTTGTCTAAGATCTCAGGCTTTGCACTAGAAAATTGTAATCAAATGCAAAAATGTGTGAAGTTAAAAACAAATGAAGTGCAATCAGGGACCATGACTCAACTGATGTCATTTCAAGAATTTACGTTAGAAGTAAAAGAAAAAAATAAAACCAGAACTCTTCTAGGATCTTTTGGTTATTACGACCCTCAGGATCAGCGCTTGGTTTTAACTTTAGAAAATAAAAATGAACTAGAACTTTCTTTGAAGGACTTAAGTGAAACTCAGTACAACTAAGTCTCTACGACTTATCACTTTGATGATTTTTTTACTTCTGGCGGCCTGCCAGGGGGAAAAAACTATCATCAACAATCCTGCTCCAGTGGCTGACACCTCGATGGGTGGAACTGACAGTACGGGTGGAGGCAGCGGAATCGAAGGCAAACCTTTTGATGATTATATAGAAAAAAACTTGGAGCAAACTGATGCCTTCAAGAATCATCTTCAAGCCTTAATGGATCAACTTAAAATCGAAGCCCCAGGCTTGGCTGGTGATATGTATCATATTTCTAGAAGCCGCGAGTGGTACTTTGTTCCCGGACCAGTCAGAAAGATTTCAGAGCAAATCATTGGTGCCTACTCAAAATCAGTTCAATATGCATTACAAGATCACAATAAAGTTTGGATCGATCGAAATTTATATAATGAAATGAGTCCTTCTTCCCAAGCGAATCTTCTGCTTCATGAAATGGTGATAGGTGTTCGATTGATGCAGTATCAAGATAAAATGGATCAGTGTATTGCCAAGGCTGCAAGACTGGCTTTAAGCGAAGAGACAATGCCTGAGTATAAAAAACAAAAGCAAAAATGCAGAAGGTCCTATCCACGTTTGCCGGGATTTGAACAGAAGAAGTTTAGATTGAATCAAAATGATTATGACATCGTTAGAAAAATTGTAAGTCTTCTGGATCAAGTGAACCCGGATATCGAAGAGGCCATTTCAATTATTGAATCCCACGGGATTCGTAATTACCAAGATTAGAACTCAAAATAATCCACATTCAAACATCGGGTGGTTTCAGATGGTGAAGGCTTCACTATTTTAAGTATGCCTTCAATAAAATCTGGAAGTTGACGGCGAATCAGCTCGGCAACTTCCTGAGATAAAGCGTACTGGCCAGAGTAAAAAAAAGTTTCATCTGATTGAAAATTCATCTTCTGAAAAGAAAGCTGTCGCCAATTTTGCAAGTTACGTGTGGCCAGTGGATCCGATGGAGGCAAATAAATGTGTGCAGGTCCCATTGATAGTTTGTCACTGGCTTGCAGGACAATTTTATTTTCAATTAGGAAATTGAGAATTTTCAAAACTTGGTTTTTTGGAATCTGAAGTCTTTGAGACAAAACTTCAGCTGAATTGATATCAGGAATATCAGTCAAAATCCTGATGGCTGGATAAATCCAAGTGGAATAATACTGCTGCTTGGCTTGATCATCCAGCGCGTGATCCTTCCGTAGTCGGTTTTCGATTTTTTTGGCTTTGTCTTGACGATCTCTCACTTGTTTTTGAAGTTTTGTTTTTAGTTTAAAAGATCCGGATCTGCCGATCTCAACTAACAAGATAAAATAGTCGGTTTCGTCGTCATCTAAAAGTAAATATTCACTTAATTCACAGGCCAATTCTAAACTGAGCTCTTTATCTCCTTTGAAAATTTGACTAACCATGGTCGTTGAGATCCCAAGTGCCAACGACATCCGACGGTACTCTCCGTGACCTTTTTGGGGTTGCTGCAAGACCCAGGCATTGACGAACTCTTTGTAAGAATCAAAGTGATAAATCTTAACCACTAAACATCCTTTGGATTTTCAAACTTCAATTCAACAAATGACTGCATGCTGTCATCTTTTAAAACTTGCTCGAGCTGATCGACACCTTTTTGTGAAACACTCATCAATGTTTTTTCATCATCTTTGTGTTTGAATTGCTCTTGGATCAAAATTTCGTCATGGACCATAAATCGCTCGACGATTCGCATGGCTTGCTCTGGTGTTTTGCCAAGTTCAACAAGTAGATCACCAGCAAAATAAACGCTGGAATCAAACAATTCCCGTTTAATATTTTCTATTCCTAGATGAAGCAGCTCAAAGTTATGCTGACGGTTTCTGGCACGTGCAAAGATTTTTAAATTTGGGAAATGATTTTTGATCAGTTCTGCAGTTTGCACAGAAACTTCAGGGTCATCCACAGCTAGAATAATGAATTGTGCCGTATGCGCACCTGCTGCCTCAAGTATGTCCTGCCTGGAACAATCACCGTAATAAACTTTAGTTCCAAATTTTCGAAGAAGCTCGATTTGATCGGGATCATGATCGACTGCTGTGAACGGAATACCTTGAGCCCGTAAAATACGACCGAAGGTTTGCCCGAATCTTCCAAAACCTGCAATGATGACCCTGGGTTCTTGGGATTCAATTTGATCATACTCTTTTGGTTTTTGCCTGGAAGCTTGAATCTTATTGCTAAGCCAAGAGTCTAAGAAAAGGAGCAGAGGAGTCATCATCATTGAAAGTGTGACGATCAAATTAATTGTTTGTGCCTGTGAACTGGTGAGGATTTTTAAACCTTGAGTGATGCCTGAAATGACGAAGGCAAATTCTCCGCCCAAGGCTAAGTAAAGTGATGCTTTTTTTGCACTTTCAAAGGTCATCTTAAAAGTCCGCCCCACAGCAAGCATCACTAAGAACTTAATCACCATCAATGCAAAGACCCAAAATAGAATTTGAAGGGGATCTGACACAAGTAAGTTCAAAGGTACTGTGATACCAACAGAAATAAAAAAGAACCCCATCAGTAAAGCTTTAAAAGGTTCAAGATCCACTTCGATTTCATGACGGTACTCAGAGTCAGCAAGTAAAACACCGGCTAAAAAAGCACCAAGGCCCATGGAAACACCAAGCGCACTCATGGCATAGGAAACAGCAAGAACTAGAAGCAGTGTCATGGCCGTGAAGATTTCACGACTTCGAGTTAATGCCATCCATCTGAGTAATTGCCCAATCCAAGATCGAGAAGAAATAATGAGAAAACCAATAAACAACATCACATAGAAAAACTGCTGCATTTTATTTTCAGATTGCTCACTTTGGCCAACTGCTAACAGTGGAATCATTGCTAAGATCGGAATGGCGACTAAATCCTGCATCAACAAAACTGAGAAGGTGGCTTGGCCATGTTTTGTTTTTAGCTCAGCTTTTTCGTTTAACGATTGTAAACTAAAGGCGGTAGATGACAGGGCCAAAGCAAAGCTAATAATAACTGCAGCCTGCCAAGTCAGATCTAAAAACAGGTATAACAATCCGTAAAGTACGAGCGAGGTAATGGCCAATTGACCCAGCCCAAGCCCCAGAAGTTCTTTTCTTAAACTCCAAAGTCTTCGCGGCTGCAGCTCAAGACCAATGATAAAAAGAAGAAAGACAACGCCTAGCTCTGCATAATGGGCCATATCTTCACTACCATGAACCAAAGATAAGACCGAGGGCCCAATCAGAACGCCTGCCATCAAATATCCAAGAATGGATCCAAATCCAAATTTTTTAGAAAGAGGTACGATAAGGACTGAGGCCGTTAGAAATACGATGGCATAAATCAGAAAACCGTGTGCTGACATTTTTCTATCATTGAAAGTCTAGGTATTGATGTCAACCGCTGATCAAGTCAGGGGAATAATCGCACCACTTTTTGAGTCTTCAATAATTTTTAAGAATTGAGATTTAAATTCTTCTGATAAAATTTGGATTTCAAGCCCCAGCCCCTTCAGTCGATCCGCTTGCTCAACTGTTCTGACCCAGCGAATGATTCCAACCATATGAAGTTTAAGATCGTTGAATGAAATTTCGAAGTCTTCACCCACTCGATAACCCACTGGATCGATATTCAAAAAAATTCCACTGAGCCCGCAGTTAATTAACTTTTTATCCATTGCCTCTTGTAAAGACGAAGCTTGAATCTGAGCTTTATAAGTGGCTGGTTGATCAAACATTGTTTTCCACTTCTCGTCGGATTCCCGTAAATAGCGTTTAACATTATTAAGAAGCTCAATGGGATTAAAAGGTTTCGGAATCAAATCTGCCGCGCCCTCTGCGAATGCTTCTTCTAATGAAAGATCCGAGTAACCACTCATCAGCACAACAATAGGTCGACTGAAATTTAGCTGGCGAATTGATTTTAATAAAAATCTTCCGTCACCGTTGGGCATACGAATATCAGATAGGACTAAGTCAAAATGAGAAGTTGAGATGAGTGTGATGGCCTCGTTTCCACTTTGCGCAGTGACAACATCAAATCCTTCCAATTCAAAATAGTCTTTCAGACTATCTCGAATGCCTGATTCATCATCTACGATTAATATTCGAGCCATTTTGTGTTCCCGATTCATCTAGTTATTTCCCGCACTTAACGCCCTTACAATTGTTTAACATTTTTTAATAAAATCAAAGTCCTAATTGAAACAAAACACAGGAAAACCTTCACAAGTCGAGGTGCTTCAGAGTATCCTAAAGTAACGAAAGCATTGAGGATAATTCACATGAGTCAAACCGATAGAAGCATTTACTGGCCGACAACTTTGTTTTTGGTCATCACCCCGATTGTCGCCTTTATTTCTGTTCCCATTTACATTTTTAATTTTGGATTCCCAACTGGGATCATCGTGTTTTCTTTGATTTTTTCACTCTTAACAAACTTAAGCATTACAGCAGGTTATCATCGATTGTTTGCTCATCGTAGTTACGAAGCTCACTGGCTACCTCGATTGATCTTTCTTCTTATTGGAGCTTCAGCATGGCAAGGCTCAGCTTTGAAGTGGGCCTCGGATCATCGCAAACATCACTCCAAAGTCGACAGTGACGAGGATCCTTACTCGATCAATAAAGGTTTTTGGTACGCTCATATGGGCTGGTTGTTTTTCAAAGAATCTGTGGATCTTCCAATCCATGCCCCCGACTTAAAAAAAGATAAACTGGTCGAGCTTCAGGATCGCTATTACTACTTCATCGCCATTTTTATGAGCTTCGTCGTTCCAGCCATTGTCGGTCACTTTTTGGGATCTGCATGGGCTGGTTTTTTTATCGGTGGGTGTCTTCGAGTGGTGCTCACTCAGCAAAGCACTTTCTTAGTGAATTCGCTGACCCATACTATGGGTCGACAAACGTACTCAGATCAAGTCAGTGCTCGTGACAGTCTGCTAGTTGCTTTTTTAACTCACGGTGAAGGTTACCACAACTTTCACCACACCTTTCAACTCGACTACCGAAATGGAATCAAATGGTACCAATGGGATCCCACAAAATGGACCATTCGATTTTTGTGGCTGACGGGTCTTGCGAATAAGCTCAAAAAAATTCCTGATACTGAAATCTTAAAAGCTCGTCTGCAAATGGAATCCATGAAAATTAAAGCCAAAGGATTTTCTGACGAAAAAATTGAGCAAATGAAAGAAAATATCATTGCAGCACAAGTCAGATATCGAAAACTAAAAGCTGATTACGAAGTTATGAAAAAACAAATTTCAGAGCAGTCTAAGCAGCAGATTGATTTACTAAAAATTGAAATTGAAAGAGCTCATCTTGAATTTCAATTTGGCATTCGACAGTGGCACTTGTTTTTAAAAGCTAAGATTTAATTCTTCTTAGCTTTACTGAAAGCTGCGGCCAATGAACCAAATTGGCCCGTCGACTGAGTTGATACCAATCTCCAGCTTTCGTCTTCACCTTCTGTTGGAAGTCCTAAGCTGATTTTTCTTTCTTCAAACAAAATTTGGTCAATTCTTACTTTAACTGAATCACCCTTCTTTTTGTTTTCATAAGCACTGCCTTCAGCAGAGTCCTTCCATTTAGACTTAGGCATCAAACCGGTCACGCCAGGAATTAAATTGATAAACAATCCGTAAACTTCTTTTTTCTCGACGATGCCGTCAACGATGGCGCCGACTGGGAAAGAAACGGGCACCTGCATCCAAGGATCGCCAACGCCGCCGGCTTGTTTGATGGATAAAGAAAGTTTCAATCGACCATCAACTTCATCAATTTTCAAAATTTTAACTTGAACCGTTTCACCCACTTTAAGGGCCTCGGAGGCATGTTTCAGGCGAATAAATCCAATTTCAGAAACGTGAACCAGGCCTTCAACACCATCTGACAACTTAACAAAAGCACCAAAAGCTTCTAAACGAGTCACTTCACCTTGAAGAATGTCACCGGCTTTGTTTTTTTCAAGCCATTCGCCTTCGTTCTCAGCTTTTTGTAGGCCTAACAATTTTTTTCGAGAGACCACAATATTTCGGCCTTGCTCGTCCAATTGAGTAATCAGAAATTCAAATTTTTTATCAACAAAGGCTTGGCCCTCTTGAACAAATGACGAATCGATTTGGCTAATGGGGCAAAATGCTTTTCTTCCCTGGATATCAACGCGAAAGCCACCTTTGACCAGTTCAAGGACTCGGCCCATCACGGGAAGCTCCATATCGAAAGCATCTTGCAAGCTATCTATGTCTGCAGCTGCCTTTTTTGAACCTTTTCTTGTTACACGAATCTCGCCTTCGCGAGCTCGTAAAACTGTCACTTCGATGAAGTCCCCAACTTTGTATTTTAATTTTTTTTCTTCGTCTAAAAGATCAGCTCTTAAAAGAATTCCATCTTGAGGAGTACCCGTAGAGACAAAGGCCTCTTCGGCCCCGATGGATAAAATTTCGGCTTTGAAAGTTTGGCCGACTGAAACCTTTCCCGATGCACGATCCAATGATTTTGCAAAAAGATTTTCGAAATCATTTTCTGAATTTTGTTCGTCATCACCGAAGAGATCTTTTTTAGCCATTTTGCTGTCCTTAGATTAAGTAGAAATGAAAAAGAAGCGTATCAATTCAGTAGGCTGTTGTAAACGTTGAGATTGCCCTGAACCATGGAATCTAAGCTGAATTCGATGAAAACATGCTGTTTTGCATTTTCAGCCAAGGTTCTGATCTTATCAGGTTGATCGATCAGCAATGCAAGGTGACGAGCCAGTCTGACAGAATCACCTTTTTCGATCAGTAATCCCGTTTGCTCGTGCTGAATGATTTCAGGTATGCCACCCACGCGACTTCCAACTGGGCAGCAGCCAGCCAGTATCGCATCCAAAATGACAGTGCCCAATCCTTCATTGTTTGAAGGAATCACAAGAACATCAAGACTGGATAAAAACTGGGGTACATCTTTTAAAAAACCTAAAAAGTGAATCTCGTTTCGTAATCCCAGTTCGTTGACCATGTGATCGAGTTCTTCCTTGAGCTCTCCGTCACCGGCGATAAAGACTTTAAAGTTGGTGTGGGTTTTACTCAAAATCGAAATGGCCTGAATGAGCGTTGGATAACCTTTTTGATCGGAAAGCGCTGAGGCATTCCCAAAAATCACAAATTTTTCTGGGATCTGATGCTGCATTCGAAATTGTTTTTGAATTTCTTTACGATTTAATTTTTTATAGATTTGGTCGCTGACGGCACTTCTGACCACTTTAATTTTATCCGGCGAAATCCCATACTGGATCAAAATTTTTGCAATGGCTTGAGAAATAGCCACATAACAAGTGACCTTGGGGCTAAAATACTTGGATTTTGTCAGCCAATTATTCTTAGGCACGTTATCCACTCGCCGGTGCACAACTATTTTTATGCTCGGTACAAAAAAAGCCACATGGACTGCAAGAGTGTGGGCCTTCGCAGTATGAGCATCGATCAGCTGAATCTTATTTTTATTTATGAAGCTGACCAGTTGATAAATATTTCTTGGGTCGTAAGGATTTCCGCTTGGCAAAGCTAGGGTTTCGCAGCTCCATCTTTTTTCTTTCAAAGCCACACTGTTAAATGGAGCTGCCGCATATTGTTTTTCAACTTTTCCAGCAAGGCCTTCAATCAAGGCTTTGACTTGGTTTTCGCCACCACGCCAGGTTTTTTCTGTATCAAGATGCAAAATGCGCATAGACCTTTGTCCTCGTAAAGAAGATTGATCTCACAAAAACTTCAGAATCACAAACCGAAGTCTTGCGATGAAAAGCCAGGTTTTCCAAACCGGACTGCCATCTGCATCAAAAGACGTAATGCTTATAAATGCACCAAATAAAAAGACATACGCCATTGAGGGGGAAAGAATGTCAAAATCACTATTATCCATGTTAACAGTTTTGAGTCTGTCGATGACAGCCCAAGCTGCTTTGCCAATCGAACATCTTATCGTAGGGGGCGAAGATGCGAAGGTCGGTGAGTTTCCGTTTATCGTTTCTTTACAAAGTGGATCACACTTCTGCGGTGGCTCATTAATTACAAATGAATGGGTTCTGACCGCTGCTCATTGCATCGGTGGAACAATGAAAGTTGTCACAGGCCTTCACAATCAAAAAGTGATGGCTGGAACTGAAACTTTTCGCACTGTTAAAGTTGTGAAGCATCCGAACTACAATAGTTCTACAACTGATTATGATTTTGCTCTTGTCAAACTCGAGGGTCAGTCTACTTCTAAACCAATTGCTTTCAATGATGCAGAAATTGTAATTCCGAAAGATGGGACAACAATTGATTCAATCACTGCAGGTTGGGGATACACAAAAGAAGGGGCTTGGAAAATTTCTGATATTCTTCAAAAAGTGACTGTGCCTTTGGTTTCTCAAGAAGAGTGCAACAAAGCGGCTAGCTACGACGGAGACATCACGGATCGAATGATTTGTGCAGGTCTTGCCGCAGGTGGAAAAGATTCCTGCCAAGGTGATAGCGGTGGTCCACTTGTTGTTCAGGATAATCAAACAGGTGAGCTCGTTCTTGCAGGAGTTGTGAGCTGGGGCGCAGGCTGTGCTCGTCCAAACAAATATGGAGTCTATTCAAAAGTAAACTCTGTGTCTCAATGGATTAAAGAAACAATTCAATAGATTTTAATGAACTAGGTTCCATAAGAAAGGCTGATCTCAGGATCAGCCTTTTTTTATGACGCGCAATAAGAAACAGGCCTTTAGACTTGCAACTCTATCTGCCCACCTGAAGACTTATCAACCAGGGGGACACGGATGAAAATTAACTTAATGGTATCAATTATTGCTTTGGCAATTTCATGCTCAGGATGGGCAGCAAATATTCCTTTTATCGTAGGCGGCGAACAAGCCAGCCCAGGTGAAGTGCCTTTTATGGTTTCACTTCAATCAGGCGGACGTCATTTTTGTGGCGGATCACTTATCAAGAAAAATTGGGTTCTAACTGCAGCTCATTGCGTACGAGGTCAATCAACTCGTGGATTAACAGCAGTTGTTGGTGCTTACAGCTTAGGTCAAAGAGTCCAAGCTGAAACATTTCCAGTTGAAAAAGTGGTTGTACATCCTGGTTACAACGGAAACACAAACAATGATTTCGCACTTCTAAAAATCGGTGGACAATCTCGTGGACAAGTTGTTGAGCTCAACAGAACTCAATTAAATGTTCCATCTCAAGGTTCACCACTTGTTGCAATGGCAGCTGGTTTTGGTTACATCAAGCAAAACGGTTGGAATGTTGAAAAAACATTGCGAAAAGTAAACCTCCCGTTGGTTTCTCAACAAGAGTGTAACAAAGCCTACAACGGCAAGATCACAGATCAAATGATCTGCGCTGGTAAGCCTCAAGGTGGTATCGACACTTGCCAAGGCGACAGCGGCGGACCTTTGTTCTTGAAACGTACACAATCTCAAGGTGGCGCACTTTTAATCGGTGTTGTTAGCTGGGGTGAAGGTTGTGCAAGACCTAACAAGTATGGCGTTTACGCACGAGTGAGCTCAGCGATTGGCTGGATTCAACAAGTCACTGTTCAGTAGTATTATGCTTTCAGCGAGGGTTTAACCTCGCTGACATAAACGACAATTTCAGCGCTCATCACTTCTTGTTTCATTAAATCAAAGACTTTAACAAGCACAGTCACATCACCAGGCTGTGCTTTTTTTATGTACGGAATTTCACAAACGACCTTTAAATCTGTGCTGGCTTTTTTCAAATACTGAACAGTCATGCCCTTTGGTATCCATCTAAGATGTGGCATTAAACCCGATTGCATTGTCATTCCCATGGCAAGTTCACAAGCATTACACATGGCAATCGCATGCACAGATCCAATGTGGTTTAAAACTTTCCGTCGCTTATTCAGAAGTAAAACACATTTGGTTTCTGTGAGCTCTAGGAAAACAGGGCTGATAGATGAAAAATACGGTGCCTTCAAGCACACAATCCAAGAGAAAAGCTTGCGACCCAGTGGTAATCCCGACAGTTGATTAAAGATCTTTGATGGATTCATCCTTACCTCATTAGGGCTCAGAATGACCTAAAATATAATTCAATCCAACAAAAAATGTCAGAGACTGGTTGGACTTATGAAGAGGACTGTGTCGATTTGCTGACATTGAATAGTCATTGAGTGCCCAACCAAAGTAGGTATTCCACTGCCGGTAGCTACCTTGGATCAAGTAGCCAAGCTCATGGCTAAGTAAACCCTCTTTTGTTTTAAAAAGATTTCGGTTAGCGGTTACGTCTTGCGCCTGTACTTCAAAATAATTTTTTAGGAACTTTTTTGTTCCCCATCTTGAGGTCAGAAAAAACCGATTGAAAAATTGAACGCTTGGAAAGTATGAATATTGATTCTCAAAATTAAATGTCAGTCGAGTTTGCATAGCAGGACCCGAGACCGCTTGCCTCTCGCCCGTTAAATCCAAGCCTTGTGCAATCAAAACACCGAAATCAAAATGCTCAGACAACTTGATGTTCACTTGTGGGCCCAATGCTAAAACCAAAGGAAGATCTTTCATTCCCGTGCGGTCCTTGTTTTCTGAAGAGTCCAAAGGAGGAATTCCAAACCCCGAAAATTCGATCTTCACTTGATCTGATTTAAAGAAAAAAACTTGAACACCTTCTCTGTCATCAGCGTATAAAATTTCACCTCGGTACTCGAAGGTTGGGACTGGAAGGGCCAATGTCGTGAATTCATCAGAGGAAGGGTACTGTTCAAAGTGCACAACTCCGAAGCCAACCCCGTAATCCCATTTCGACTCCTGAGGGTTTTCGTGGGCAGTGGCCATCGAGCAAAAGATGAAAAGCAATATGAAATATTTCATCAAAGATCGATAGGTCCACCCTTTTTCAGGGCTAATTGATAACTTGGACGCTTTTGAATTTCGATTAAGAATTGCTTCAGCTTTGGATAATTGAACTGATCTTTTAGTAGCGACTGTGCGCTGTAAACTGCAAAGCCCAATTGAATATCAGCCACAGAAAAATCATCGCCTGCAAACCACTTTTTATCTTTCAGCGAGCTCTCTAGAAAGTTGAGATTGAGATGAATTTGCGGATTGATGTACATTTTGTGAATGTTTCGCGAAATCTCTTTCATTATTGGTTTCACGAAAAATGGCATAGGCTGCTTGGGAATCATATTAAAAATAAGACTCAGAACAAGCTGAGGCATCAGAGTGCCTTCAGTGTAGTGCATAAAGTATTGGTACTTTAAAAAATCATCCGAATTTTTATCAACAGGCTTTAGTTTACCTTTGCCATAATTGTCGAGGATGTACTCAAGAATGGCACCTGATTCAGCTACCACTTTATCCCCGTCTGTAATCACTGGAGATTTTCCCAGAGGGTGAATCTTCACAAGCTCCGCTGGGGCAGTTTTGGCTTTTGGATCTCGCTCATAGGTCTTGAGATGATACGGAATCTGAAGCTCTTCTAATAACCAAAGGACTCTGTGTGACCTGGACTGTTTGAGATGGTGAACTGTAATCATGTTTTATATCCTGCCTTGAGGCGTGCTATAAGTATACGTTAGTATTGAGTTTTTTTACTAAAGACTTTCAGTTTAAGATGTTGTAAACTATCTCAATGGAAACAATATTATTGCAAGTTTTCTTTGATGGTCAATGCGTCGTCTGCTCAAAAGAGATTCAGCACTATCAAAAGAACCCAAGGTCTCATCTGATAGATTGGATCGATATTTCTGAGCCCACATTCAAGGCTGAAGCTCATGGACTTGACCCAGACCGAGTTCACGCTCGTTTTCATGCGAAAGAAAATAGCCAAATATTTGAAGGTGTCGATGCTTTCCAGAAAATTTGGAAAGTCCTGGGGATTTTCAAGCCTTTGAATTGGGCCGCAGAATCAATGGCCATTAGACCACTGATGAATATCGGTTATGATTTATTTGTTAAAGCTCGCCCCTACTTACCCAGAAAAAAAGCTGTCGTATGTGATGATGGCACTTGCACTCCCAGAGACTCAAATTCAACCAGAGGTACGAAATGATTCAATATCCCATGTCTTTTCATGCAGAATCCCATTCTCCATCTGGAATTTCGACCCAGTGGAAAACGAAAACATCATCAGGCGAGTTACCGGCAGCAATTCCTCCAGAATTTGAGGGACCAGGTGAAGGCTTTAGCCCCGAGGATTTCTACAGTCTTGCTCTGACTAATTGCTTTATTGCGACTTTTAAAGTGTTCGCTGAAAAGTCGAAACTCAATTATTCTGAAATGAATGCCAAAGGGCATTTGATATTGGACCGAGATGAAAAGGGCGTTCCTTGGATGAAGAACTTTATTTTGAAAGTTCATTTGTCAGGATGCGCTGATCAAGAAAAGGCACAAAGAATTCTTCAAAAGGTGAGTGTCTCTTGCATGGTCTTAAATTCAGTTAAAACTGAAAAAGTTTTTGAATTTAGCGTGAGTGCGTAGATGGCCATTTCAAGCCGTAAAAAAGAAAAATGGCAAAACCTCTCGGCGGAAGATCAAGATCGTCTTGTTCGCATGGGTTGGGAAGACCGGACCACTTTCGATTCCATCGAATTTCAATTTGGTTTAACTCCCAATGAGTTCGTCCAATTTATGCGCACACAATTAGATCCTAAAGCGTACACTCGCTGGAGAAAACGCGCCAATCAACAGGGTCACTTGAAGCACGAAAAAACTCGGGGTGTTAAAATTGACCGTTTCAAATGTTCACGCCAAAGAACAGATGGCAGCACAAAAGGTTGGAAATGAGATTAGACGAGAAACCGTGTGTGGTCTGCGGCAGAACAATTACATGGCGTAAAGCTTGGGAAAAAAATTGGAATGAAATTAAATACTGCAGCGATCAGTGCCGCAAATCTAGATCCAAAGATCTTTCAGGTTTTGAAAATCAAATTTTAGATCTTCTTAAAAAAAGAGGTCGCGGCCTGACGATTTGCCCGAGCGAAGTGCTTCCCATGGAAGAAAAACAAGATAAAGTACAAATGGAAGAAGTCCGTCAAGCAGCTCGCAGGCTTGTTCATAAGGGTCAGCTTGAAATTACTCAAAAAGGCCAGGTTGTGGATCCTTCAGAATTTAAAGGTGCAATTCGCTTGAGGTTGAAATCATGAAATCTTTTTTGCTGATAATAACAGTTTTCTTAAATGCTTGCTCAACTTCGAATTGGCAAACAGCTTCGCGAGAAAGTGCTCAGATGGCACCATTGCCGTCAGATTTAGATGAGGCCATCGTTCAAATTTATACGGCTCGAGCTTTCTCTTGGAGAAAATATTTTGGTGTTCACCCTTGGATATCTTGGAAAGAAAAATCGGCATCAAATTATTCTGTTGCCCAAGTCACCAGCTGGGCCCTACGTCGAGGAAAAGAATCCTCTGTCATCGTCGAACAAGATCTTCCTGATCGCTACTGGTACGGTCACAAGCCCAATTTAATTTTTGAGGTTCGTGGCGAAAAAGCTGAAAAGGTGATTTCTCAAATTAATGAATTAATAAAAACCTATCCATTTCAATCAGAGTATTCAATTTGGCCTGGTCCCAATAGTAATACTTTTGTTGAATACATCATCCGCAATATCCCAGAAATGACCGTTGAACTTCCGCCGGAAGCCATTGGAAAAGATTATTTAGGTCCCAATCAATTTTTTAGTTTAAGTCCCGGTGGTTACGGCGTTCAAGTCTCTGCGTTTGGAGCTCTGGGATTTACTGTTGGTCTATCTGAGGGCGTAGAAATTAATCTATTAGGGCTTACTTTTGGCGTCGATCTCTGGAGCCCTGCCATTAAGATTCCCTTTTGGGGAAGAGTCGGTTTTAAAGATCGACCCCTTTAATTTTATTTGTTTTGTCTAATCTGAGTTGCTGAAATAATTTTTTGATCAGACTCATCAAATGCAAACTTAACTGCGACCTTTGCCACTTGATCTGCAGACACAGGCTGCAAATCTGACAAACCTGGAATTTTAGCAAGCCATCGATTAAAAGGAAGCATCATTTCCTCGGCATATCTGCGATGGCTTCTAGCACCTACTAAAGGGCCCGGTCTCAAAATTTTGAGAAACGGAAAATTTAAAGACAAAACAAAATTTTCCAACTCTCCCTTCATTTTTAGATAGGGAATTTTTGAGTTTGCATCAGCACCCACGGATGAGATCAAAACAAAATGACCCACTTGATGCTTTCTGCAAGCCTCAGCAAATTGAGCCTGATAGGTAAAATCAACTTTGTATTGGTTCTGGTAACTGCCAGCCCGGGACCGAGTTGTGCCAAGGGCTGAAAAAGCAATGTCAGCTTCAAGTTCATGATCCCACTGTTTCATCTGATCAAAATCTATGATTCGTTGAGAAAGCTTCGGGCTTTGAAGAGGTGTTGTGTTTCTGGAAAAACTTTTAATTTCATCAATCTGATTTTTTTGAATAAGCGCTTTCAAAATTTCCTGACCCACAAGGCCCGTGGACCCGACTAACACTGCTTTCATAGTGATTCTTGAGCCTCTGATGTCCCCAGCTGATCGGAAGCCATTTGTCGAAGATTGATCTCGATGCTTTCCCAGGTTGGGAGTTGGCTGATATTATCAGAAGCTTGATTTAGAAAATCAGCCATCAAGTTTTTCGGCACGGGCTCGGCTGAGGGAAACTTTTTTCCCACAGGATCCACAAAGCGACCCGCCTGAAAGAATTCAAAATGTAAGTGAGGCGCTGTTGACAGACCCGTGCTGCCCACATAACCGATGACTTGACCTTGCTTTACTTTCACACCTTGCCTGATGTTTTTTGCAAAGCCATGCAAGTGTTTATAAGCTGTCTCGTACATTGAATTGTGGCGGATCTTGATGACGTTGCCACCGCCACCGCTATAGCCTTTAAATGAAATCGTTCCGTCCCCTACAGCTTTTACAGGAGTGCCTCGAGGGGCTCCGTAATCCACACCCAAATGCGGGCGATTGACATGCAAAATGGGATGAAATCTTTTTTTAGAAAACCCGGAAGTAATGCGCCCAAAGCTGATGGGACTTTTTAGAAACATTCTTTTCAGGCTTGAACCATCTGGAGCAAAGTAGCCACGGTCCTCACCTTCGCTACGAAATAGGACTGCAACGAAAGATTCCCCTGCATTCTGATATTCAGCAGACAGGATGGATCCCCAGCCAACAGGTTGACCGCGAACAAACTTTTGCTCGGCGGACAATCTCCAACGGTCACCGATTCGAACTTCCCTGGCAAAATCCACTTGCCAAGCAAAAATCTCTGACAACTCAGAAATGAGCAATGGGTCCATGTTTGCAAGCTTTGCAGATTCCCACAGGCTGGTTTTCACAACCCCAAAGAAGTGAACTGTTTTGAGCTCTACAATTTCAGTTTTCTTTTCAGCAGACCAACCATTATCAATTCTTTTTACATGAAGGCTTTCGAGCGGAGAAAATCGAAATCCAATGGAATTCAGCTGGGGATTTGTGCCTTCATCAAATTCTAGGTTGTAGCGAATACCAGGTCTAATTCTGGCTAAATTGTAGTAGGGCTTTGCTGCCTCGACGATTTTTTGGATCTCTGGCCCTGGAACATCTTGTTCTGTTAAAATTGCGAACAGTGTCTTATTTTTAGGAATGTCATAGGGATAGACTTCCTCGATCGATAACTGCGGAGACGGAGCTTCGAGTTGTTCCTCGACGACTGGAGCTTGTGCTTGAAAATAATCCAGAGCTTTTTGTGAGGCTAGAAAACCTGTTAAAAATAGAATCGACAGACCTGCAACCGCAACGACTTTTGACTTCCAACCTAATTTCAAATTCATTTCAAAACTATAGTCAAAATAGTTCACATTTTGTAACAAAATCGACAAAATTGACTCAGAGGCTCTTGAGCTGTCCACAGGCTGCTAAAATCTGATCGCCCTTCGTTGTTCTCAATGTCACAGGAATTTTATAGGATTCGATAATATTAAAAAATCTTTGAATACTTTCATCTGTTGGGCGCTGAAATTTTGTACCCGGAAATGGATTAAATGGAATCAAATTCACAAATGCTTTTGTGCCCACAAGTAGTTTTGCCGTCAATAATGCGTCCTCTTCAGTGTCATTAAAATCACGAATCAATAAGTATTCATAAGTGACGAATCTCTTTTTTCCCTTGGGAAATTGTTCAATCAAGGGAATCACTTCTTTGATCGGAAATTTTTTGTTGATGGGAATCAGCTGACTTCTTTTTTCATCGATAGGTGAATGCAAAGACAGAGCTATATTCACAGATGGCATTTCATTTTGCCAACGAAGAAGCCCAGGTAAATAGCCAGAGGTTGAGATTGTAATTTTATGATCTGCCAAGCTGAGACCATGCTGAGATATTAAAATCTCAACAGCTGATTTCACATTGTCAAAATTATGAAGCGGTTCGCCTTGTCCCATAAAGACCACGTTTAAAATACGATCATCATCTGGGCGATTTTCTGTGAGCCAAGTTTGAGCTGCTAAAAACTGACCGATAATTTCTTCAGACTTCAGACTGCGAGTCAGACCCTGAGTGCCCGTATAACAAAAAGCACAATTCATTGCACATCCCACCTGGGACGATAAACAAACTGTATATTTTTGATTAAAGGGAATAAGTACCGTTTCTACTTTTCTACCATCTTCAAATGAAAATAAAAATTTAACAGTCCTATCCTCTGAAGTTTGAACTTGAGCTACTTTTGGAAGGTGAAAAGTAAGTTGAGAATAAACGGTTTCTCTTGCTTTGTCCGAGAGTCCGAAAATCTCACAGGGAGTGACTTTATTCTTTTTATAATGCCAATTAAAAAGAAGTCGAGCCTGATCGGCTTTACAGCCTTGGTCGACCAGATACTGCTTGAGGTGTTCAAATGAAAATTGGTAGAACGAGACCTGCATAAGATGCTCTTATTCGAGTTCACTTTCAGGTTCAATCTTTTTATGGCTCTGAGAGAGAGGCGACTAACTTTGGCAGCCATTCACCCAATGGTTTGCAGTGGAAATCGAGTCGCTGGGCCAGCTGAGTTGACATATACCAGTCATCGGGAATTCCAAAGGGTGATCGATTTTCTTTTGAATCCTCCATTGAAATTTTTGCGGTTAATTTGAGTTGGGTCTGGATGAGATCGATCAGTGCTGACAGTTTGATTGGATCCTTCGAGCAGATATTAATCGGCCCCTGATGTTTACTCATTCCAATTTTCAGAATATTTTTTGCAGCATCTTCAGCGTCGACAAAACTAATTTTTGCATCAATTTTTGGAAAGTGAATAGGTAATTGCTTTTTGACCCGATCAATATGCCAATGAAGTCTTCTTGTATAGTCATCCACCCCTAAAACAATCGGCAGTCTAATAAAAGCCATTGAGCATTCCGTATTAAATCGGGAGAGCGAGGATTCCAGCTGCCTTTTGCCTTCTGCATAATCAGCATTCAATATTTGTTCATTTGTGAATTGATAATTTGATGGATCAAAATCGGCTTCTACTAAATTGGCTTTGGGTCCATAGACAGACTGACTGGAAATGAGAACATAACGTTTCGTTTTTTGAAGAAGAACAGACTTTACGATTTCTGAATCTTTATAATCAAAGCAAACCTGATCAAATATAAGATCCCATCTTCGATCTTTGGTCAGACTTAAGAGTTGATCTTTGTCTGTTCTATCGCCTTTTAAAAATTCGCATTTTCTAGTGTCGACTCGACTTCCTCGATTGAGAACAGTGACCGAAACGCCTTGCTCTAATAAAAGATCAACAAGTCGACTCCCAAAAAAACGATTGCCCCCGATGACGAGGGCCGTCTTTGCAATGCTCATGTCTAATCAATTACTTCTTCAAAACGATTCGGTCCAAAGAGTATTTGCCTGCTCCTGTGAAAAAGAGAAGGACACAAGCGCTGAGGTACAATAAGGCCATCTCTTTGCTACTAAAAGGATCGTTTGCATGAGCGACAAAAGCAGCAACTGCCATTGTGCCTCCCAATGCCAAAGCGGACTGTCTGGTGAAAAGACCAGCAGCGATTAAAAAGCCCCCGAGTAATTCAGAGAGTGCAGCGCCCCAGGCAAAAACGATGGGAAGTGGAAATCCCATGCCAGTCACACCTTCAACTAATTGGGCAGGAGGTGGCACTTTGCCGATTCCATGGGCCAATGCCATTGTTAAACCAATAAAAAGTCGAAAGAGTAAAAGTCCTAGATCTGGGCTGTTAATCAAGTTTTTCATTTAATGCTCCTGTCAATTGTAAGACGTTGAATTTGTTTTATGTTAGAATCCTATCCGATGGCTCTCAAGGAGAAAAAATGCAACTCAGTCAAATTAATCCCATTTTTGTTAAACAGGTTCATGAACTTGCCGAGTTCTTTGGATTCGAAACTCGTAACAAGTACCAAATATCTGATTCTAACCAAAAAATTATTGGATATGCAGCCGAGCAACAAAAGGGATTCTTCAATTTTTTAGCACGGCAGTTTTTAGGCCACTGGCGATCTTTTGAGGTGCATTTTTTTACCCTTGATCGGCAACCTTTCTTAGTTGGCCACCACCCCTTTCGTTGGTACTTTGAACGGATTGAAGTCAAAGACATGCAAGGGCAAAATTTAGGTGCCTTGCAAAAAAGATTTTCAATCTTTTCTAAAAAGTTTGATGTGGAAGATGAGACCGGAAAAGTCATCATGCAGGTGAGCTCTCCTATCTGGAGAATTTGGACTTTTACCTTCTCATATCGAGGCCGCGAGCTTGCGACGATTTCAAAAAAGTGGTCAGGGCTTTTTTCTGAAGTTTTTACGGACAAAGATAATTTTATGATTGATGTCAAAGATTCACAAGTCAGCGAAAACTCAAGGAAAGTTTTGTTAGTGGCTTCCGTTTTTGTAGATCTTCTGTTCTTCGAACATAAAGCTGGATAAATAGAAATTGGCAGTTTATAATGGAACTAATAATGTTACATTAATGCAAAGGATTGAAATGAAGAAAATATTCGACACTTACTCACTGGGAACACTGAAACTTAAAAATAGAATCGTGATGGCGCCACTGACTCGCTCTCGGGCCATTGACAATATCCCAAATGATTTGATGGTTCAGTATTATTCTTCAAGGGCCTCTGCGGGTCTTTTGATTGCCGAAGGGACTTCTCCTTCCCCTAACGGCTTAGGTTATGCTCGAATTCCTGGCTTGTTTAATTCTGATCATGTGAGCGGTTGGAAAAAAGTGACAGATGCTGTTCATAAAAACGGAGGAGCGATTTTTGTGCAACTGATGCACACAGGCCGGGCCTCTCACCCACTTAATTTACCTCACGGTGCACAGATTTTAGCTCCTTCAGCCATTCAACTCAGTGGAACGATGTGGACTGATAGCAAAGAAATGCAGCCCTATCCCGTTCCTAAAGAAATGACTTTGGGAGAAATCAAAAGCACGCAAGCGGAATACGTAAAATCTGCCGAACTTGCCGTTCAAGCTGGCTTTGATGGAGTCGAGCTCCACGCAGCCAACGGATATCTCATGGAGCAATTTCTGAATCCAAACGTCAACAAAAGAACAGATGCCTATGGTTCTGATCCTGCTGGACGAATGAAATTTGTTTTAGAAATCGCAGAGCAAACTGTGAAAAAAATTGGTGCATCTAAAGTGGGAATTCGAATTTCTCCTTACGGTGCCTTCAATGACACGGGTGAATTTGAAGGAATTCAAGAATTCTATGTTCAGCTGACACAGAAATTATCAGCGCTCGGACTTGCCTACGTTCACATCGTGGATCACAGAAGTATGGGTGCGCCGGTCGTAAGTGCTGAACTCAAAAATAAAATCAGAGACAATTTTGAAGGAGCTTTGATTTTATCTGGTGGTTACACAGCTGAAAAAGCAGAAGTTGACTTACTGGAAAATAAATCAGACTTGGTTGCCTTTGGAAGACCTTTTATTTCAAATCCCGATCTTGTTGAAAAGTTTAAAACTGGTGCTGCACTCAAAGAAGCTGATGCAACCACTTTTTATACCCCGGGTCCTAAGGGCTATACGGATTATTAAGTTAAAAATTTGAATGCAGGCGTTTGAAGTCTTGATCGGTCATAAGGGTGACAGTTTCAGACGCTTGATCAAATACGATTCTGATTTTCTTGCTCTTCAACTGATCCTTAACCTGTCGTGCCTTTGATTCGTAGCTGACCTCACTTAGGCCGTAATCGGTTCCCTCGCGAAGGACGAAATTTTCAATAATTCCATCTAAAGCCTGTGCAGAAAGCATCTGTTCACTAATTTCCACCGGAATTTCAGGTCTTTTCTCTTCTGACATACTCAACAGTCTATGAAAACATTCCCTTCTTTGCAATTTAATGAGAAAATCAGAATTCTATGAGTATGGATAATGTGATTAAAAATGCAGTTCTCGTGGGAATTCAACTTCCTAAAACTTCTCAGGAAGAGCTGGAAAGCTCACTTCAAGAGCTCACGCGCCTTGTGACAACACTTGGGTACAACGTTGTTGGCCAAGTCACTCAGCGAAGGGGTTCAGACCGATCCGCTTCTGTTCTTGGTGAAGGTAAGCTCAAAGAACTTGCCGAGTGGACTGGGGGCAAAGGCTATATTTCTGCCATGGTCGAACACAAACTCACCAAAGCAGCCCTGAAATGGAAAGCCGAAGAAGAGGAAGCGGCGGGTGAAGAGGAAGAAGACCCAGGATTTCTTTCAGAAGAACAAAAAGGATCAGCTCAAATTGTCATCGTCGATACAGATCTATCCCCTTCTCAACTTAGAAATTTAGAAAGTGTTACGGGTGTTGGTGTTTTGGACCGCACAGGCGTGATCATCGAGATTTTTAGCAGGCATGCCAGAACAAAAGCCGCCAGACTTCAGGTTGAAATAGCAAGACTCACTTATGTGGCTCCACGACTTCGTGAAACTGGCGGAAATGAAGATCGTGGCGGCGGTGGTGTGGGTGGAAAGGGCTCTGGTGAAAGCAGCCTTGAACTTGATAAAAGAAAAATCAGAGACCGCATCAAAGAACTCAAGCAAGAACTCGGTGCCATTGGAAATGAACATCAAGTGCGCAGGGCCCGACGTGAGCAAGAAATCAGTGTGGCATTAGTTGGTTACACCAATGCTGGAAAATCTTCGTTAATGAGGGCGATGACTGGTAGTGAAGTTTTAGTCGCAGATAAACTTTTTGCAACTTTGGACACAACTATTAGACCCATGTACCCAGAAACTCGACCCAAAGTTTTGCTCTCGGATACAGTCGGCTTTATTAAAAAGTTACCCCATGATCTTGTGGCATCATTCAAGTCCACTTTAGATGAAGCTTTGCACGCATCACTGCTTTTGTTTGTCGTCGATTCTTCAGATCCCTCTTTTCGCTCACAGCTCGAAGTCACTCGCAGTGTTTTATCTGAAGTGGGAGCGACTGAAACACCAAGTCTACTTGTCTTAAATAAAAAAGATCGATTGGATGAAAATGAAAAGGCCGCTTTGATGCGCGAGTATCCAGAGGCTGTGATGATTTCTACTCGAGATCCAGATGATCTCAAAATGCTTCGCGATAAAATCATGAGTTACTTTGAAAGCAGCATGCAAGATGAGGACTTATTTATTCCGTATGCTGCAAAAGGAATTATCGGAGACATTCGAGCTCGGATGCGAGTGTTGGAAGAAAACTACAATGAGCTTGGAGTGACATTAAAAGTCAGAGCTACTCCTGAAAATTTGGATCAGATTAAAAAGAAAATTAAAGCTCAAGTATGAACTTTTCTGCAAAGGCTGCAAAAAAACTTTTGCCTGTTCGTAAAAAGTCACAGAACAAAACCCATGGTGGTAGAACTCTGATCATCGCAGGCCAAAAGGGATTTTTTGGAGCTGCCATTTTAGCTGCCACAGCATCAGCTCGGGTCGGATCTGGATACACAACTTTGATGACAGCACTTGCTCAATTTCCCATCCATAAATTCCCAGATTTTTTAACTCTTCCTCTTTCACCAAAAATTTCAACAAACTATAATGCAATTGCGATCGGTCCCGGTCTTGGCATCAATATCAAGACCGAAAAGATATTACTTCATCTGCTCAAACAAAAATTTGAAAACGTAGTCGTTGATGCAGATGCCCTGACAGTCCTGAGTCGAACTAAAATTGTAACTTTACCCAAATCATGGATACTGACTCCTCATGCCGGAGAGCTCGCAAGACTTATCGGTGTTAACAGCAAATTGATTGAAAAAGATCGAATGAAGTACGCCCTCATGGCTCAAAAAAAATTTGGTTGTCATGTTTTACTCAAAGGCCATCAAACCCTTATTTTGAATTCAGAAAAATGTGTTAAAGTCACAAGTGGCAATTCCGGTCTGGCAAAATCTGGGACTGGAGATATTCTGACTGGAATGATTGCGGGATTTTTATCTCAAAATCTAAGTACAATTGAGGCTGCATCACTTGCTTGCTTTATTCATGGAAACTGTTCAAAAAAATGGGTTGATCAAGGGCGAGATTCACTCACTCTTATGGCCAGTGACTTGTTAAATCTCATTCCCGAAGTGATCTTTGATTTGAGAAATAAAAAAAGCCAACCTGTTTAGGGCTGGCTTTTTAATTAAAAAATAATTTTTAAATTATAATTTAGTAGCGGCTACCGAAACCACCACCGCGATTGTTATCACGTGGAGCTTGGGGCTTAGCTTCTGATACGTTCATAGCACGACCGTCAAGTTGTGTACCATGAAAGCGGCTGATCGCCTGAGTAGCTTCAGCGTCTGTTGACATTTCAACAAAACCGAAACCTTTTGAACGACCTGAATCGCGATCCATGATCACTTTTGCAGATTGAACAGAACCACACTCTGAAAATGTATCAGCTAATGACTGATCAGTTGCAGAATATGACAGATTACCAACGTATAATTTTTTACTCATAAAACCTCCTATAGGCTTGAGCGCTATTCCGGAGGACATGAACACTATGAACATAGACTCGAAAAGTAGCAGTAAAACTAGAACTTCATAATATCAGCTTCAGATCTTATTAGCCAAGCATTAATCATCTAATTGAAAACTGGATATTTTCGGTGTCGAGGGCCTCGGTGGCGGACTTGAGGCTAACAGGACGCGACTTTAAAGCAGAAGATCTTCATAAAATGCGCCTCGATGGGTCTGCTTATCAATCAAGTGAATCTCCAGAATCCACAGGTTTTTGGTTGGAATTCCATTCCATTCAAAGAGCTTCTGAGACGAAAAAATTTTGTGGGGAAAGTCGCCGAGTCTATGACCTGCCATCATCGGATTGATTTCAAAACCTTTAGCTTCGGCACTTGCTCTTGCAAAATCGAGCAACTCCACACCTGTCATGTTTTTCTGTTTCCAGGCTTTCGCAGTCTCTTCAAAGACTTGATGGCTCGCTGAAATCAATGGGTTCTCTAAATCTTCAGAATCAATTGCAAAGGTTCTTCCATAATCTGCTTCATGACCGTTAATGATCGGTCCTAAATCTAGAAAGCAAATATCAGAAGTCACACATTTCAAATTTGGATCTGAGATTTCTCGAAAACTTTTTACAGTGTCAGAGGAAATCCTCACTTTCGTGGGATGCCAAAAGTGAGTCACACCTTTTGCTTTAAAGGACTCGACGATAAGAGTTTCAATGGATTTGAGATGATCTCCAGGCTGGATTTTTTTGATAATGGATTCGGTGACCTCTATACACAGTTCTCGAGCTTCCAAGAAAGTATTCAGATTAAATTTGTCGCCAGTCTTTTCTAAATCGTTCATACAGGTTCACTCTTGTAAATAGTTTATTATCTAGGGACATAGGTGTCAGAAGCTGAAAGAAAATGATAGGACGATCTAGTTATTTTAACAAAAGGATTTTACATGAAAACAAACCTCCTCGCGTTTCTTCTGGTCTTTTTATCATTTCAATTTCTATCCGCTGAAATAGTTCGCTACAAAGAACTTGAAAAAGGTAAGATTTGGCGTGGGGGTCAACCCAAGACTGAAGATGATTATCTCATGCTAAAGAAGCAGGGAATTAAAACCATCGTCAATTTGAGATGGGATGAGTCTGTCGAAACTTCTAAACAGATGGCTCGCAAACATGGATTCAAATTTATCAATGTTCCAATGAAGGCCACGGATCAGCCTGATGAAAAAAACGTCAATAAGGTTTTAAATGCACTACGCAATCCCAATAACCAACCTGTATTTCTCCACTGTCAGCATGGCAAAGATCGTACAGGCTTGATTTCTGCGCTTTACAGAGTGGAATTTCAAAACTGGTATGCCAGCCAAGCTCGTGAGGAATGGATCAGTATGGGTTTCGCTGTTCGATTTTTAAGAAAACTGGATCAGTACTTTTTAGACCGCACAAACTAGTCGTTTAAATTTTATCGGTCTCAGAAAGCAAAAAACCCGGGATTTTTCAACCACGGGTTTTTTAATTTTAAAAAAAAAGAATAAATTAATCTTTAGCAGCGCCTTTATTGTTCTTAGCTGCTTTTTCTTCAGGAGACATGCCCCAAGGTGAGCTCTTAGGTCCGCCCTTACCTTTTCCTTTTCCGCCACGTCCGCCTTTACCATCTTTTGAATCAACTGGCTTAGGAGCAGACATCACTAAAAATTCAGGCACATAGTAATGCTCTTCAACTTTAACTGCTTTCGCAGGTGCAGTTTCATTTTCACCAATGCTAACGACAAGTACACGTCGCAGATCTTTTGTGTTTTGAGCAGACACATCAATGGCTGCTAAAAAATGTTTTACTTTTTCAGCTTCAAATTTAAAAGACTCGCCGATTGAAGTTTGGATTTCTTCAGGTGTTTTACCCTCAGAAGCCAAAGCCGCTTTCGCAGTCAGACCTTTTGCTAATACAAAGTTTGGAAATTCAGTTACAGCTTTCATTGATTTTATCCTCTCGAAATTGGGAAAGTTGATATTGGAGATGGGGCCCTAAAAGGTCAAGTTTTAAGCACGTGGGCTGCTTTTTTTGGTCTCAATCTTCTTCATGAGCGGCAAATCACGCTCTGTGACCAAGTTAATCACAGTGCCCTTGCGTCCTGCCCGGGCCGTTCGCCCCGCTCTGTGGATGTAATTTTCCAGATCCTTTGGAAGATGATAGTTGATCACACGATTGATGTGTTCGACGTCTAATCCGCGAGAGGCTAAATCCGTCGAAATTAGAATAGTGGCCTTGCCATCACGGAAGGCTTTTAAATTAGATCTGCGCTCAACTTTGTCCATTTCCCCTCGATAAATCAGACACTTATGTCCTTTTCCATGAAGAAGTTCTGCCAAAGTATCACATTGTTCGCGGGTATTGGTGAAGATCAATGTTCCACCCTCGACAGGCTTTGCTAAGATCTTTTCTAAAACAGGCATTCGTTTTCCATCGATGACTGTTTGATTCTGAGTAATCAGCGTGGAAACAGTTTTGTTACTGCCCTCAATTTTAATGACCTCTGCCCCTTCGAAAAGCTCAGTCATGAGCTTTTGCATTTGGGATGATACCGTCGCCGAGAAAAGAGCCAGCTGAAGATCGTTTGAGCAATTGGCCGCGATATTTTTGGCATCATTTAAAAAACCAGGATCTAACATTTGATCAGCTTCATCAAAAATCAACATCTGAACATCGATCAAATTGATCAGTCCACGATCCATCAGTTGAACAAGTCTTCCAGGAGTTGCTACTAAAACTTCGAAATGACCACTGATGTTTTTCTTAGCCACTTCTAAAGTGGTTCCACCAAGTAAGGTCCGAACACGAAGTCGAGTTGTGTGAGTAAAAGGTTTCAAAACTTTTGATACTTGCTCGCCCAATTCGCGGGTGGGAACAATAACTGCAGCACGAGGTTGGCTGGTTTCAGTGGTCTTTAATCCATCATTTTCTAAAGATTTAATTTTATGTAAAACTGGTAAAGCATAGGCCAAAGTTTTTCCACTCCCCGTTTGCGAAATCCCAACAACAGATTTTCCAGCCAGCAAGGCAGGAACTGCCCGCACCTGAATTTCAGTGGGCTTCGAGAGTTTTTTTTCTTTGAGAGTGTCTTTTAAGGTCGGCAGAAGATCGAATTGAGAAAATGAGTCCACAAATAGTATGTCCTTTTTTTAGATCTCGTAGCACAATTACAGGGATTTCGACATCACCAATTCAGGAGAGCTCATGAGAATTCGACAAATGGGATTTTCTTCACGGCTGAAGGCTCATAAAAACATCCTTACCTTGGAAACTTTGAAATTTATTTCAGAGTATCTCGTGGATGGAAATGCCCGTCAGGCAGCCCTCAGAGCAGGAATTCCTGAAACCTATGCAGCTAGGCAGGGCGCTTGGCTGAAAAAACACCCTCTGGTGAAAGTTGCTTTAGAGAGAGAATTTGATGAAAAGGAACTTCGCCAGCTTCACAAGCTGATCAATGAAATTAATTCCAAAATGGAGACCTGCAAAGGAATCTTGGGGTTGGACGGGATGGAAAATGATTAAAATTTATATCGATGCTGATGGTTGCCCGGTTAAGGAAGAAACCTTTAAGGTGGCGGAGCGCTATAAATTAAAAGTGATTTTAGTCGCCAATTCTTGGCTGAATATTCCCGTGAATCCTCTTTTTGAAATGCAAGTCGTGTCTGGTAATTTTGATGCTGCAGATGATTGGATCGTTGCGAATTGCACACCTCAGGACATTGTGATTACCGGAGATATTCTTCTTGCAGATCGCTGTATCAAAAAATCGTCACGTGTTTTAGGCCATAAAGGCCGTGAATTCACTGAAGACAACGTGGGCTCAGCTGTTGCAAACAGAGAACTCATGCAGAATCTCAGACACATGGGTGATAACCGGGGTGGGCCCTCTCCGATGGATAAAAAAGCCCGATCAGAATTTTTAAATAAGTTGGATCAAATCATTCAATCATTGAAGAAAAATCAGATTTGATTCATGGTCATTTTTTACTTACCTCAGGAGAGCTCACTTGACTGAAAAATCATCACAACTGAACCGTAGCATTGGACTCGTCGCTCTTGTTTTGTTTGGAGTGGGTGATATTTTAGGAGCTGGTATCTATGGTCTTGTCGGGAAAGCGGCAGGTCAAATGGGAAATGCTGTCTGGCTGGCCTTTCTTGCTAGCATGATTGCAGCAGGACTTACGGGACTTTCCTACGCTTCTCTAGGATCAAGATATCCTGTTGCCAGTGGTGCTTCTTACATCGCTCAAAGGGCTTATCAAAGAGTTTGGCTCTCTTACGGCGTTGGGCTTGCGATTTTGGCATCAGGTATGACTTCCATGGCTACTGCCACTCGAGTTTTTTCAGGCTATTTTCAAGGATTTCTTGGTCCTGAAATTCCGATCTCATTTATTATTATCGGATTTGCCTTGTTACTTGCTGGCCTAGTTTTTTGGGGAATCAAAGAGTCCATGTGGGCGAACGCCGTTTGCACAGTGATTGAGCTCGGTGGGCTTTTATTGATTATTATTTTTGGTTTTCGATTTATTGGCTCGGTGGACTATCTTGATGCAACCACAATCGCAAATCCCACAGGTGATTTAGGATTTTCGCTGATTTTAACTGGCGCTGTGCTGACATTCTATTCCTTCATAGGTTTTGAGGACATCCTCAACGTGGCTGAAGAGGTTAAGAATCCAAAACGAAATCTACCATTGGGTCTTTTACTTGCAGTCTCGATTGCCTCTTTGATTTATATGTCTATCAGTGTGATTGCAGTCTCGGTGGTGCCAGCTAGTGAACTTGCAAATTCAAAACAACCTCTGGTTGATGTCATGAAAGTTTCTGCCCCATGGTTTCCATCTTCTGTTTATTCCATCATTGCTATGTTTGCTGTGGCTAATACTGCGCTTCTTAACTTTGTCATGGGATCGAGGCTGATTTATGGAATGTCCAATCAAGGACTGCTGCCGAAAATCTTGTCAAAAGTTCACGCTAAAACCCATACTCCGTACATCGCAACCTCTGGAATCTTAGCGATCTTATTGGCACTTGCACTCTCTGGTGAAGTGACATCACTTGCGAAATCCACAAGTCTTTTGCTTTTGCTTTGTTTCATGTTGGTCAATATTGCCCTCATCATTTTAAAGAAAAGAGCTGGAGAACCTCAGGGTTCATTCGAAATTCCGACTTTTGTTCCGGTCCTTGGAGCTTTGGTCTGTGCTGGTATGCTGTTTTACGTTCAAGGGCCAGAATTGAAAACAGCTGGGATTATTTTAATTTCAATTGCAGTTCTTTACTTTGTCGTTAAACCAAAAGCTGTCAGCGAATAGAAAATAGAAGGCCAAGCGGCAAGCCAAATCCAAAAGAATCGATTCAGTCCAAACATTAAAAAAACGCTGAAATGAAATCCTAGAGAAATTAAAAAGTAGATTGAAATCAAATTTGGAAATACCGGAAGTGTCAAAATCATGATTTCAAATGCCATAACAGTCCAGCAGGCGAGCAAACTTAAAGTCTTTTGATTGGATAACCAACCTGACAATTTTTGAATGTCTGGGTAAAGACTTCTTTTTAAGAAAAGCGGCAAGGCTCTTCCCGATCTCCAATCCTTTTGCATAATTTTAGAAAGTCCTGCCTTGAAATAGGAATAGATCGTGTGGATGGCGATATAAAGAAATCCAAATCTGGAGGATTCAGAACTTTCAAAAGATGTGAAAATAAGAGCACCCGTTAAAAGCACAAAGGCCATCATGTCACTGCCACCATTAAAAGTGCCTCGGAATCGAATGCAGGTCATGAGGTGCAAGAGGAACATAGCAGCCACAATCCAGGGGCTACTCAATGGAATTAACAGAATTGAAAGAGTCAGCTGGAAATAAAGGATCCACTTGAAAAATTGATTTGAAAAAAGAAAATTTGTGAGCTTCTGGGGAAAAGGAAGTCCACTTAACAAGTCATTCTGTAAATGCTGATAGTTCCAAATTTGAAAGAACTGAGGCTGGCGCGATAGCCTTAATAATTCAAGAGAGGAAATTAGGAAAAATAATGAAATCAATCCAAGAGTGATCAGTTCAGTCATCGCCACGCTCATGTTTTCACCAACGAAATCCAGTCAGAAAAAAACAAATCGACTTCTTCAGAATCTTTTATTGCTGTCACTTTAAATTGAAAATCACTTTGATCAATTTCAAATTTGGAAAGCTCAACTTTAATAATTTCAATAAGCATTAGATAAGAAGCTTTTTTCAGCAAATCCTGCTTTGAAATTTGCTTCAACTCCAACGTCAAACTTTGAATGTCCTGTGCAAAATGTTCGATGACATTGACCTTTGCCAAATTCAGATTGCATTCAGGATTCAGCATCAGCCCCAAAGACTTTCTATCAACTTCGAATGAAAGAATTTCCCAATGATTTTGATCCGGAATTTTAAAGCTGACTTGGAAATTAAAGCCGACGAAGTCGAAGAAATTCCACCTGGGGAAAAGAGCTCGGATGAGCGCTAGGAATAGCTTAATATTAAATGGAATCACCATGCCTGAGATAGGATGGCATCACAGATCGATTATAGGAAGGGCAAAATCAAAGGGGAACATTTCTGCTTGCGATTTAAGGATTGCCGTGGCTTATTCGGAACCAATTATGAACATTGCACTCTATCGACTTATTGCTGGGTTTAAACGTTTTCGGGAAAAGTATTTTCTCGCAAATGATGAACATACCTACTACCAGCGTTTGACCACGTCTGGACAGACACCAAAGACTTTGTTAATTGGCTGTAGCGACTCGCGTGTTGACCCTGCTATTATGACAGGTGCTTCACCCGGAGAACTGTTTGTGGTCAGAAACGTCGCAAACCTGATTCCTCCGTGTGAAACTTCCGCAAACGGATTTCATGGAACAAGTTCGGCTTTGGAATTTGCAGTCGTAAATCTAAAAGTTGAAAACATCATTATACTTGGTCACAGACAGTGTGGCGGTATCCGTGCCTTGATGAACGGGATCACAACAGACAAAGAAAGTTTTATTGGTCAGTGGATGAATATTGTTTCCTCTGTTCCTGAAAAAGTTCGTTGTGAACACCCCCACGCAGATCAGGAAACTCAGTATAAGATTGCTGAAATGGAAGCTCTCAAAATTTCCTTAAAAAACGTTCAAAGCTTTCCATTTGTTCAGCAAGCCATCGAAAAACGAAATTTGAATGTGATTGCTGTTTATTTTGACTTAGAATTAGGTCAACTCTGGGAATTCGACAATCTCACAGAGCAGTTCAAACAGCTCGAGATCTGATTCATGCTTAAAAAGTTTCATAAAGTGAACATCGAAATCAGCAATATATGCAATCTTCAGTGCAGCTTCTGCCCTGAAGTGATTCGCTCAAAAAAATTGATGGACTTGGATTTGTTTCGAAAAATAATCGAACAGGTTGCACCCTTGACCGAACAGGTCTGCTTTCACCTTATGGGTGATCCTCTAGTTCACCCCAGGCTTCAGGAAATGGTGAAAATTTGTAGTGAATTTCAAACTCCCATTTTTTTTGTTACAAATGGGGTTCTTCTTAAAGATCAATCTTCTGAGCTGTTGTTAGATCCCATTTTTCGCCAAGTGAATTTTTCACTTCATAGTTTCCATGATAATTATCCAGATAAGGATTCTACAAACTATCTACAGAAGATCTTCAATTACACCGAAAAAGCATTCCTTCAGCGACCGGATTTATTTATTAATTACCGGCTGTGGAATTTGAACGACACCTTAGGTTCGACGACTAACAATAGGATGATGCTCGATAGTATTAGTCGTTATTTTGGTGTCGCCTTGAATCACGAAGTGAACGTCAAAAAACAAAAAAGTGTTTTGATTAAAAATCGGCTTTATTTGCATTTTGATACCGAATTTACGTGGCCGTCGTTAGATATCCCCACTCTTGGAACCAAGGGGACCTGCTATGGACTGAAATCACATTTTGGAATCCTAGTTGACGGAACCGTGGTACCTTGTTGTTTGGATAAAGAGGCCGCGATCCCATTGGGTCATGTTCAAGATACCTCCATCCCAGAAATTCTAGCCAGCCCCAGAGCCATGGATATTCTCAATGGTTTTAAAAAGCACAAGCTTGTCGAAGAGCTTTGTCAAAAATGCCAATACATCGAGAGATTTCAATAGCCTGCTATCTATTTTGCTCGACTTCAGCTAAGTAAGGCCTATGAAAAAAGTTTTCCAGTTTAATGTTCCCAATAAAAAACCGGATCGACAAATTGAAGCTGTCCGATACGAAATTAATAAATATCTGGCAAGAGAGCGAAGAAAGCCCAGGCCCGATGGAGTCGATTTTTGGGATTTTGATTGTCGCATCGGAGATACTGAACAGTCTGCCGCGCCGATTAAAGTTTTGCAGATTAAGGATGAGATCACTCAGATGATTGCTGACGGTAAATCATCATTTTATATGGAGATTTTGGCTAAGCCTGGTCACAAGAATTCAACAAAAGTTTAATTAAACAAACTATTTGCCTTTTGACATATCCTCACTAAAAGTAAGTTTAATACTAGTGAGGAGAGCTCCGATTCAATCTGAACTTGATTATAAAAATTTATTCGAATCCTCACCCGATCTTTACTTAGTTCTAAAGCCTGATTTTACAATCGTAGCTGCAAGTGATTCCTACTTACGCGTGACCATGCTTAAACGGGAACAGGTTTTAGACCGTAACATATTCGATGTTTTTCCGGATAATCCTGACGATCCAGATGTTAAAGCAAGTTCACACCTGAGGGCTTCCTTTGAGCGTGTTCTGAAATTTAAAAAACCTGATTATATGCCCACGCAAAAATATGACGTTCGCAGGCCTGAAATAAGTGGTGGGCATTTCGAAGAGAAGCACTGGAATCCGTTAAACACTCCTATTTTTGATAAACAAGGAAGTATCCAATACATTCTTCATAGAGTTGAAGATGTGACCGATTTTGTAAAATTAAAAAATGAACGTGTTGAACAGTTCTTAGTCGCAGAACAACTTCGAGAGAAAAATAAAAAGTTAGAAAGTTTGAGGCAGTCGCAAAGACTCGAAGCCATGGGTTCGCTTGCAGGTGGAGTAGCTCATGATTTCAATAATATCATCGCTATCATTTTGCTGACGTGTGAAAGTGCTCTTAAGGAAGGACAAATTTCCGAAGAAGTTCAAAGACATTTTCGTCAGGTGTCTTTAAGCGCCAAAACAGCTGCTGCACTTGTCAGACAACTTCTTACCTTTAGTCGGCAGCAGGTCCTGCAACCTCAAGTGCTCAACACCAATGATGTGATTAAAAATCTTCAGCCATTACTATCTCGATTATTAACAGAGAATATTGATTTCCAGGTTGATTTGGATCCTCAAACTGCAAATATTTGGGTTGATCAGGGGCAGTTAGAACAAGTCATTTTAAATCTAGTTATTAATTCTAAAGATGCCTTGCCCTTGGGCGGACAAATTAGAATCACATCAACAAATATTCAAATCAACGAACATCGAAGTGCACTTGGTTTTAAAGTTGAACCAGGTCCATATAATGTCATTGAAATCACTGATGATGGCGTAGGAATGGATTCAGAAACTCAAGCACGCGCCTTTGAACCGTTTTTCACGACAAAGGGGAATCGAGGCACGGGACTCGGTTTAGCAACAGTCTATGGGATCGTAAATCAGAATAGGGGCCTGATTGAGATTCAAAGTGTTATAGAAAAAGGAACTCATTTCAAAATCTATTTTCCAGTGACAGACAAACCGATCGAAAGAAAATTCGTAATCCCAAAAGTTAGCAGTTTAGTGCAATCTTTTTCGCATAATAAAACTTTATTAGTTGTTGAGGACCAAGAAATTCTGCGAGAACTCATGTGTGAAATGCTCGAATCTTTGAACTTTATAGTTCACAAAGCTGAAAACGGAGTTGAAGCACTCAACAAGCTTGCTGAATTGAACTACAAAGTTGATTTGATAATTACTGATGTTGTTATGCCAATTATGGGTGGCCAAGCTTTGACAGCAAAATTGGCAGCCTCTGGGCATAAATTTAAGTTTTTGTACCTTTCGGGATTTGCTGGTGACATGATTGCAGATAAAAGCATTTCACCTCTTGATAATTTCTTACAAAAGCCATTTGAACAGTCGACCCTTATTGAAAAAATTAATCAGATTCTTTCTGATAAGAAATAATTTTCCTCAATTGGTACTTTTGGTAACTGGCAAACTCACGACCATACATACACCTTAAAAGTGGATCCAGCATGGGGTCTAAATCTTGGCCTGCGCCTTCAAAATCATTCATTCTAATATAGATTGAGTTGGTCGCCTGGCCACCCTTAAGCGCAGCAAATAACTTTGAGCTTGGAATTTCAGTGAGCCAATCAATTTTTTGTCGAGACGTTTCTAACAGTTTTATACTTTGCCCATGTATTTCGTAAAAGAAATCTGTGCCGACTCCTAGATGATCAAAAATTGAAAGCTTCCAAGTCATTAAATTTAAAAAAATACTTTCCTCTGGGACCTCTAAATTTTTGTAGATTTCTATTAATTGTTGGGTACAAAACTGAAGAACAAATTCAAGATCTGTTTCGCTTAATTCTTCAAACTGCTTTGCGATTTCTGATGATTTTGGAGCCTTGAAGGATTCTTGATATTTATAATCTAGATCCTGTGAACCCACGGGGTGAATCCAATTGAGTGATGGACCCTTCTTTAAAGTTTGGTTATCAAGAATTAAACTGCACGATGGATTCAATTTCAGAACATTAGTATCTGGAAGGTGGCGAAGGACATCTGATTCAAATTGTTGATAGGAAATCGGAAAGTAGGCTTGGTTCATCCACGACCACTCTTCAAAGGTAAACTGACAAGAGCTGGGAACAATGGATTTTGGCTTTAATATTTGAATCTGGTTAAGCCATTCAGCAGGAACATTTCGTTCTGCTGGC
>CAZPBD010000017.1:0-42056 GCA_964584655.1 uncultured Pseudobdellovibrionaceae bacterium
ATTGACACCTCACCCATTCAAGCTGAATCTGGCCCCATGTCACGAGTTTCTCTAGTTATCCCGGTTTACAATCGAATTTCATTACTCGAGCGCGCTCTCATTTCAGTTCAGCAGCAAACCTTCAAAGATTTTGATGTCATCGTGGTCGATGATCACTCGACTGATGATATCCAAGCTGTCACAAAAAGGTTTGGGTTTAGCTGTGTGAAAACAAATGGAAAGGGCGTAAGTGCTGCTCGCAATACTGGTATCCAGTCTGCTCAATCAGAATTCATTGCATTTCTAGATTCTGACGATGAATGGCTTCCAACTAAGCTTGAAAAACAAATTCAGTATTTGTCTGAGCATCCAGAACTCTCGATTGTTCACACCAATGAAATATGGATGCGTGGTGGTCAGCCCGTCAGGCAAAGTCAAAAACACCAAAAATCGGGAGGGCGAATCTTTTCACAGTGTACCAACTTGTGCCTGATCGCTCCATCAAGTGTTTTAGCTCGCAGATCACTTTTTGAAAAAGTGGGATTATTTGACGAAAGCTTTCCCATCTGTGAAGACTTTGATTTGTGGCTTAGAATTACAGCCTTACAGGAAGTTGGCTTTTTAACTGAGCCTTTGGTCATCAAACACGGAGGTCATGATGATCAACTGTCGATGCAGTATCATTCCATGGATCTTTGGCGAGTGCGAGCATTAGTAAAACAATTGAGTAGCGCCCACTTGTCACAACAGGAACTACTCAAGTTACATACAAACTTAAAAACAAAATGTGAAATTTTGCTTAAGGGATTTGAAAAACATAAAAACTTTGAAAATCTAGAAGAAGTAAAAAACTATTTGAACCGGCTTTGACTTCATTTAGCTTCACAAAAGCAGTTTCAATCCTAGAAAAAAATAATGTTTTTCCTGAAGAGTAAGTTCCTTTTCCTTATCCCCAACTGATTGCCTTGCCTCGGAAATCAAAACAAACTGATTTCCGATGGATCTTTCAGCTGTCAGTGAAATTAAACCTGAATCATCCAAACCGGAATGTAAAAATCTCACAGCTGCTTGTAGCAATTGCTCCCGGCCCAGATTTGGAAGGCGCAGACTTAAATAAGTATAATTTCGTGCAGTCAATTCCAGTCCTGGTCTTAAAACGCGCTCAGCATTCAGCTGCGCATTCGGATTTGTCAGACTCAATGAAAGTAGAGCTTGCTGAAATTGGGTTTTACTATACCCCATGGGATTATTGATTGTTTCTAATCGTAAATCTATATTTTCAGTCTCGAGCCGTAAACCCACGACTGAAACAGTAGTCCATTCTTTTTTACTCTCGGCTTCAAGCATATCAAAATTTGCTGGAGAAATTTCACTCGGCTTGTATCGAAAGGCCTGATCTGTGAACCTTGAATCTGCATAAATCGACGTGCCTTCAGTCATCATGTAATTAAAATAGGCTCCCACAAAGGATCTCGATTCTTGCTCAGTCCCTCCAGTCAATCCAAAGTAATTTTGAGCTGAATTTGCGCTTCTGACTTCAGATTTAAATATCGTCTTAGGTTTAAACTTTCTTCCCGCAATAAAATTGGGCTCTTGATTCGAAATGGGCTCAGAAATAATCACATGACTCCAATCAGCCGTCGGTGACCAATTGAATCTAGCTAAAACATGACCCTTTTCCCGCCACAGAATAGAACGCTGCCCCTGATTGAAGTGAAAGATCGGATTACTGGGAGCTATAATTTCTGCTGGCCCCCATTGGTAATTTTGCTGTCCAAGGGTCAGTGAAACTTGGTTACTGAGCCAAGATTCTGCAAAAAGCTCTATAAAATCAACATCCGTGAAACTTCTTTGCTTTTTCATTTTTGGATTTTCATATTGAATACTGACTGCCTCTGATAAAAATCGAGACCTTGCGATCAATCGATGTCGACTTCCCCAGTTCAATTTATAATCCAGGATAAAATCTGTGCGACCGCCAAGACTGGGAATGTTCAGAACTTGATTGCCTGGATTATAAATTGAATCGCTGGCCTCACTCACGAAGGCCCCATTCAGCCAATCCAGACTTAACTTCCAGCTGATCTTAGCTTTGACCCTCACCCGTTTTTTTTTAGCCTGTGCATGAGCACCTAAGCTTACAACTAAAATGAACAAAAAAATCATCCGACTAAGTATGGATGAGATTTTCACTGATTTTTCCTTTTAATACCTGTCGGGCGGCCCAGAAGGCAGCAGCCGTGCACAAACCAATAAGAAGAGCTGAGCTCAGAAAGTAATCTTTAGGAACCACAGCGATCGAGAACGGTACCGATTCAGCAAACAATCCGCCTCGATAGAAAAGACCCAGTGAATTTGCAAGACCTGTTAAAATCAGTGAAAGCACAGCTCCAATCACACATCCCGCTAGTCCCAACAAAAAAGCTTCAAGTGAAAAAAATAAAATCACATGTCGATTGGTAAAACCCAAACTTCTCCAGGTACCTGTTTCACGAGTTCGCTCTTTGACGAGTTTGATTAATGTATTCAAAACACTCAAAATCGCGATACAAAGAATGATCAATACGACAAAGTTTTTAAATACAATCAGTAAAGACATCACCTTGTTATAAAGTTCTCCCACAATTTTATGATCCCGCCAATCCACAGCTTTGATTGGCAGTCCTTGCTTTCGAAATTGATCTGTCAGTCTTTGCGCAAACTGCCTCGACAAGTCAGGATTTTTTAAAGTGATTGAATAATTTGAAACATTTTTTGTGTTTGCTAGGGATTGAGCCATTTCTAAAGGCATAACAGCCCATCGAGTGTCCAAGTCTTTCATTCCAGCATCAACAAGGCCGACAACCTTTAAATTCACCGCACTGATCTGCCCACTTGGTGTTGTCGCCGAAAATTGAACTCGGTCTGCCTGACAGATGAATTCACGATTCTTGTTTTCATATCCGGTCATTGTTCTTTTCACATGCAATTTAGGACTTGGAAGGCAGCCCAACCGCCTGCCCAGTTCTTGGCCCAACAAAACTGACTGAGGTTGTGCCATTTCCAGAGGTACTCCATACATCGCATTCCAGTACCAATTTTGGCCCCGAACTTGAGCAGCACCCATTAAGTCAAACCCAACTGCAAAAAATAGAGTCGACTGTTGATCATTCGAGGCCAATCCTTCTACTCGCAAAGATTTTGTCCAGGCTTGTACTTCGATGGATTGACTCAAAGCTTTCTCTAGAATCGATTGCTCATTCAATGATAAGGTAGAGTTCCAAGGGGCAGAGCGGCCCTCTGCAGACCAGGCATTTTCATTTTCAATATTTACATCACCAAACATCATCTTCTCTCGAGTCTCGAGGTAAATAAGTCTTCGAGACTGCTCGATGTACCCTTCAAAAAGAACCAGTGAAACATATCCTGCAGTGATAGAAAGAACAGCAGCCAGGGATTGGCGAGAGTGTCTGACCAGGTTTCTGAAAGCAATTTTAAAATAAAAGGTCATCGTGATAAGTTATTGATGTTGAAGATGGCCTCAGGCAGAGCCCCTAAGTTTAGTTTTGAATAACTCATCATACTTTGATTCTTTTTATTTTTAACATCTTGAATAATCATCTTACTGATAAATGGAATTTTCTTTTGATTTACAGTGATTGAATTTTTGTACTCAAAACTGGCTGTTTTAAAAGGCTCGCCTTGTAAAGTCATGAACTCTGCCTTCACTGCTAATTTCGATTTTTCCATCACCCAATATCTAATTTTTTCATACGTGACCTGATCAGATTTTGCAGTTAGCAACAAAACCTTTGCCGGCTGACCCAAATGCATTTCTGATTTTTCAATTTCAGCCGTGTAGTCCTTGGCGTAATTTGTTGCAGCTATATCTCCGTTTGCAGCTTGCCCTGTCAGACGTTGCCGAGCCGATATCGCAACAGGCCGCCTTAAGCTTGGTTTAAAGAACCACATCGTGCGATCATTAAACAGAAATATTTCGCCCTTGAACTTTGAAGGAGCAGTTGCCTCTGCAAGCGCATCCAGGCCTTTTGCTTTAACTAAGAATGTGCGATCTGAACTCGTTCCACTGTCTTGGCTTATGATTCGGACCTGCCAGGTGACTCCTGAAGCTAAACCACCTCGTGCACGATCAGAGGCTTTCAGTAATTCTTCAGCCTCGTTTGCAAATGCGATTTTAAGTAATATGAAAAAAAGAACTTTCATGTGACAGCTCCAGACTTTTGAAGAAGAAGAGAAATTTGAACTTTTGATTTACGCTGGACAAGCCAACTCGAACAAATGGCTGATAACAAAATCATTAAAGTCGTAACGACAAAGTAGAACCACGGAGTGGTGACAATTTTTATTAAAACAGAATAAGTTGTTCCAGCCGATTCGATGGTCCAACCAGCAGAACTGATCAGCTGAGCAAGGACCTCCGAAACTACAATGGAAACCACAGAAGCAATTAAAGCTAACCAACAAGCCTCTTTGACAAACAGACTTTTCACCCTTGCCGGTGGAAATCCCAAAGCCCTCATGGTTCCCATTTCTTGAGTTCGCTCAAGCACTGCAATCGTCATAGAATTCAGGATAATCAACCCCGAGGCCCCTAAGATCAGACTCATAAAAAATGAGCCCATTGAAAACAAAAAAGACATTGTTCCATTGTAGAAAAGTCCAATGCGATCATCCGTGAAAGGATGGGCCTCAACTTCTAAATTTGATCTTTTAAATTCACTTCGTAAGTATTGAACGAGTTCCAACATATCCGGGTCATTTTTTAAAAACACAGTGGCGTGGCTTACACCTTTTGTTTGCAGAAGCTCTTGAACTAACTCTAAAGAAGCATTCACACTGGTGTCCTCTAGGAAGGGGGTTCCAGTCGAGTGCAACATTGCAACAGTCGCATTCGTGGCATTTAGGTCTCCCTCAAAAGTTCTTCCCGCTAGAACAACTTGCTTCTCTGGCTCTGCTAAATTCTCGATTGAACCTTTAAATCCAATCAATTCACTAATGCCCCGACTGATTGATATCGCGTCGCGGACCTTTTTAGTTTCCTTTAAAAGCGAGGCTTGGGATTGAAGAGCCATGAACTCTGGAGCATGCTTTTTTAATCTAGAGTGATTTCGGGCAAAGTCATCGACCTCGGGCTGCGTTCCCTTTATCAAAATTGGCAATGATCTATTTCCAACCGAAAGGAGGGCTTGTGCTGACAGTGTTGTTCCTACTTTTTCGATTTTATCCTGAACCGTAGACAAGATCTGGAAAATAGAATCGATTTCCGTCTCTGACAGATAATACTTCGCAGGATACAAGTCGAACTGATCTAAGCCGTCTTTTTTATAAATGGAGATATGTCCCGCACCATTCCCATAGATCAAAGGAATCTTTGCAGCTGATTCAATATTCAGAATGTGTCCAGCAAGTAAAATGAGACCCACAAAAGCGACGACGATTGCAAGACCTGTTGATACTGTTCGTCTCGGATTTCTTTTTAGGTTTCTGAGGGCAAGTTTCCACTCAAGCCATGAATTCATGAGGTGATAACCCCATCTGAGATCGAAAGAACCCGGTTGACACGACCAATGAGTTTTTCATCATGAGAGCAAAAAAAGAATGTCACATTTTTGGTCGCGTTCAAATCCAATAATAGATCAATAATTTTATGGGCTGTCTTAGAATCCAAGTTGGCCGTGGGTTCATCTGCTAGAATCAATTGTGGCCGGGTCACCAGCGCTCTTGCAATTGCGACTCGTTGCCGCTGCCCCCCTGACAAATGATCAGGCCAATGGCTCTGATGGTCTTGAAGTCCTACATCGATCAATGCCGATCGAACTCGATCAGCCCGATCGAGAGCGGACAATTCAGGTTGCATCAATAGAGGTAGCTCCACATTTTCAAAAGCCGTTAATACAGGAATCAAATTAAAGGACTGAAAAATAAAGCCTATTTTTTGGTTTCTTAGTTGGCTCAGTTCAAGTTCATTTAAAATTGAAATATTCTGGTCTTCGAAGTGAATCTCACCTTGATCTGCTGTATCGATGGTGCCAATGATATTTAGTAGTGTTGATTTTCCAGAACCAGATGCACCAATAAGGGCTGTGAATTCACCTTTTAAAATATCAAAGCTTATGCTCTTTAAAGCATTCACTTTGACTTTTCCCAATTGATAATTTTTTTCAATTTGCTTAAGACTAACAAGAATTTGTGAAGGCATAAAATAAGTATAAGTCTAATCCTTCCGTGAGCAAGAATGCGGGCGTGTCATAGCAAAACTACCTAAATTAGCTTTTTTTTAGTAAAAAATGGGCAAAAGATATTGTTAATGAATCCCGTCTTGACCAGCTCTCTAGGTCTTGATGTATTCCAAATTTGAAAGAGGGATCGATATGATCGACTACAGTGTGCTTAAAAAAGAACTCCTTGTCGCACTTCGTGGTTCACGTTCGCAACTCGAGATGAGCCAACTTGCCGGATTTTCTTTCAATCAGTGGCACAAATGGGAAACCGAACAAAAGTGGCTCAGGTGGGATGAGTTTGTTGATGTCCTTGATCAACTTAATATTCCTTTGCGAGAGATTTGCCTTAATCTTTTCACCTTCCAAGATGACCCCAAAGATTTTCAAAATTTGATCCGAAGCATGTGCTCTGGCAAATCCTTCGAGCAAGTGGCTGAAATTTTAAAACAAGATGAAGAGACCATCAGAAGATGGTCTCGAAATCAAATTTCACCCAGTATTGAAACTGTCTTCTTGTTAATTCAATCACAACAAAACAATTTGACTGAATTTATCGGAAAGTTAGTTGCAATTGACCAGGTCCCATCTTTAAAAAATCTTTCAATTTCTCAACTCAATCATAAAATTGTCGAAATCGAGCACCCTTTTTCTGCAGCCATAGAGGCGTGTTTAAATTTAAAAGCTTACAAAGATTTGAAGGCTCATTCTGATGAGTGGATTTCTGAAAGAACTCTCATTTCATTGCCTCTCGTGATCGCGACTTTAAAAAAACTTGAATCCGCAGGCACTATTAAAAAAATTGGAAACCACTATGAACTCATTGATGGTTGGATTCAGATGAATGGTCTTCCGTTAAAAGAGGCTGTCAAAGTTGATCATTATTGGACACAAAGGTGTTTAGATCGCTACTCAGGACCAGATCATATTCCCTTTAGTCCCGTTGATCGAACTAATACTAACTTTCGATCTTTTCGAGTCGCTGCAGTCTCGACTGAAGCTGCTTTACAAATTCAGGCCCGGCTTAAGCAAGCTTCACAGGACATTCTTTCAATTATTAAAGACGACAAAAATCCAAAGACTGAAATCAAAGTCTATGTGAGCCATCTTTTTGATGTTCAGGATATTCATTATAAAATGACAGATTACGATCAAACTTAAGCTGATTGCCCTTTGCTTAAAGCTAAAAGTGAGTGAGTCACTAAAGTATCCCACGCCGAATCTGACTTCGTGATTTTGAAGCCATAGTGACCAAAACCACTTTGCCAGCAAACTTTGATATCTAGATTTGAAATTCTTTGTTCACCGATCTCTATTGTGGCTCGAAACGTCTGTCCCTCTCGCAACCGAGCAGAAACAAATCCCATGAGCCCTTCATAGGAAATGTTGCGCACTTGCATGTCGATCCCTAGTGGTGAAATCTCTTTTGATTTATCCGTCGATACGATGCGAGCTGGACAATTTGAATCTAACCTGACCTCGTGACGCAAACTCTCGGCATTTGAAACGGGAGCACTATTTAGCACCAGTTTATATTTACTCTGCGGATACAGGCCTAAAAGAACTGAGCGCTCGAACTCTGACATCTCACGCAGGAGATTGGTTTTTTCACAAAAAAAGTAGCTCATGAGCTCTGGGGTCATGACTGGGTCCGAGATCATATTAAATTGTCGTTCAGGAAATTCGAAATTTTTAATTTTATTTTCACAAAAGTATTTGTAAAGGTTTTTCTCATCTGGATAGCTCGAATAAATTTCTTTGTACCTTTGTTGCGCAGTTCGCAGATCTAAGTATTCTGCCATCACAGTCGCTCCATTGGAAAATCCATAGTTCTTTACAATTCGATCCTCGAGCGCATCAAAAAGTAAAAGTGATTCGTAAAAAAATCGCCTGAAGGGTTTAATTACGATTAACTTCATATCAATTCCAAAATACTTGGTTGTATATTCATACAGATATTTCAAAAGTCCAAAAATGATTTCCCGATTATCACTTCGATAGGCCTCATCTAAAGTCAGAGAAGAAATTTCTGCAAAACGAACACCTGCCTGAATCAGGTGGGTGACATTAAATACCTTAGATGCAGGAATTCCAAAGGGTCCCATTCGAAAGACTGAAAGTGTGGCAATCACCCGTCCGTTGAGAACAGCGATGAGGATACTTGTGCTCGGCAGAGCATGATACGGAGTAATTCGGACTTCATTCTTATTGGGCTTCATCGAGCCGGCGGCTACATAAGAAAAATAGAGCAGTCGAAAGACTTGTTCGAGTTCTTCCTTTGTTTCAGCTAATTTGAACTGCAGCCCATCCGGAGGCTTGTAATCCAACTTTACTTGCGATCTTATTAAGTTATCCCGTGTATTTTTTGGAAGTGCTGCGAACAATCGAGTCAGGGCTTCTTTTTTAAATCGCCTTAAGGGTCGCCCCATTAAAAGCCTACCTTTTTAGCAGTGGTGACCACGATACCTGCCGAAAGAAAAAACTCTCCTTTTTGTGCTAAAGGTTGAACTTCCTGTATCCAACTTTCCAATTCAGCTCGCTTTCCACAAAGATCAGATTTAAATCCCAAAGAAATTTTAGCTAAAGTGGAAAAAGGTAAATCTGAGTTTGTAAAATTCAAGACTCGTGTTTGAATTTTATTAAATCCTAACTCATTCAAAAGATGACTCACTTTTCGACCGATAAAACGATCTCCACCTTTTTTAAACTGAATCTCTTGAGCGTCTTTTTTTAGCTGAGTGACAAAGGAATTTTCTGGGTACTGAATATTAAGTCCATCATCTGTGTCCAGGATGACAATCGTGCCTCCTTCTTTAAGACATCGATTCACATCGCTGATTAAATCCCTTCTTTCTGGAGCGTGCTGCAGCACAAAACGTAAATAGGCAAAGTCCTGAGATTGATCAGACACTGGAATATGCGCAGCCTCAGAGCGCAGTGTTTGAAATCCAAATCTTGGAATCGTCAATTTTTGAGCATGACAAAGACTGAGCAACTCTTGGCTTGTGTCACACGAGGTCACTCGTCCTTCTGCTGCAAGCTCACACAAAAGCGGAGTTAAAAAACCCGGACCACAGCCGACCTCAAGCACGTGATCTTGGCTTTTCAGTCCACCCCACTCTTTTAGTAGTTTGGATTCGAGTGGGTACAATTGTTCGGCTTGGGTTCGAAGCCGAGCCAACTCTTGCTCTTGATTGGTCATGGATGAAACTTGATATGAACTCATTTAATAAACTCCAAAAAGCGATTCTCAAGTTCGCCGTAATATTTTTTAGCTACTGCAATTTTAATTCGTTGAATCCACCCGCGATTTCCAAAGAATAATTTTTGTCTTCGGTAAACACCTAGGTAGGGATCGAACTGAGAAAAGATTGGGGCTTGAAATAAATTTCTTCTACCCAATAGAAGAGTCACAACCTCGCAGGCCACAAGAGAGCCGCCCAGAGTGCATCCCGTTGATATTGAAGGTCCCGTTCCACGCTCAGCTAGCATTTCTTTACTCAAGTTTAAATACTTCAGATGTAATCCAGCAGGAGCAATTCCTACAGAGAAGTGAATCATCTGCTGAAATAAACTCATCCCTTGATGCCAATCGAAATACTGATTGGGTGACATTGATGTGGGTGAAAATACATGCAAGGTAGCAGAAAATCCCAAAGGCGCAGACAAAATCACTGTTTTATTATACTTTGTGCAGGCTTCATACAAAAGTCGTCTGGCCGATAGACAAAAGAAATCGAGCGAATCCACAATCACATCACTGCTATTGACGAAGGCATCCACTGTGCTTGATTGAATGCCCTCGTAAAATTGAATGATTTCTGCTTCCGGATTGATGTCTGAAACCATTTCTTTCATGACATCAATTTTTAATTTTCCTTCAGTTTTACTTGTTGCACCTGCTTGTCGGTTTGTATTTGCAATGTCGAAGGTGTCTATATCTGCAATGACAAATTTTCCAATTCCCATGCGGGCCAAATTGACTAGGGCTTGACCACCCAAGCCACCAACACCTGCAACAGCCACTGCGGAGTTTTTTAGCCGAGTCTGCTCTTCTGCCGATAGAATTCCAATATTTCTTGAAAATCTTTTTGAATATAGATCAGATGGCATTTCTTAACTCCCAAAGATGAAGACACATCTCTCAATCGGAAGTTAAATTTTCTATGAAAGCCATCTACCTAAACGACAATCATTTACAGAAATTTTGGGTAATAGAAATGACCCATCACTGGACCTAAGTCAGTTTTCTATTTTGTTAGAAAATGAATTTCACTTTCCTTGATTCCAAAAACTTCCATTACAAACAGAGCCTCTCGGATATCCTCTGATCGTGAGGAATGTCCTGTGTAGGGATCTTCGTACAGAAGGACTTTCTCTTTCGAGTTTGGAAACTGGTTATGTAAAGCTTGAGTTAAGAATCTGGCTTGAGCCTCTCCGACTCGGTCATCACTGCCACCAGACGAAATGAGAACAGGTTTCAAATCCTTTTCCTTCATCTGCTTAAGCTGTGCAAGTGGACTTAAACGTTTCATCTTTTCACGAAATTCTGGTGAATCAATAATCGATCCATTCGAGTCTCTGGGAACGTCGAAATCATCACCTGCCATTCGTCCGAAAAGTTCCCGGTTAAGGAATTCATTCAGATCTGTGACTGGAACAGTTGAGCTGAAGGCGTCAAAGAGATTATATTTCGATCCCTGAATCATCAACTGAGCTGTCAACAGACCACCAAAAGATCTTCCCGAAGCAAGGACTGGGCTATCAGAAAAATTGCTCCGTAACCAACGACCCGCTGCTAAGATATCGTCAATTCTGGCTGTTTCACTTTCTTTTCCTTTAAGTTGCCAATCACGTCCTTTAAGACCACCGCCTCGAGGGCTCACGATGACGACTGCTCCACCTAAATCTAACATGTGCTGAAATTTTTTGTTCCACTGAGGCTGTTGAGTGATACCAATATGCCCATAATAAAATAAATAAACAAATCGTGGTTTGACTTGATCTTTTCTTTGATAAACCTTCATTGGGATCAAAGTTCCGTCTGCACTTTGAACGTCAATGAGCTTATAGCTCACTTTTTCCACAGCAAAATCCACAGGCTTCGATGCGACCATGGTCAACTTTAATGACTGCTTATTTAATGTGAATGTGACGTGTGGAAGTAAAGTGTCATGATAAGCGAAGTACAAATTTTCACTTTGATGAGTCCCTACCAGTGGAGACAATGTTCCTGTTTTAGGTATGTTAAATTCACTCAGATCAAATTTGGCAAGTTGCCGCCCACTGAGGTCAAAGACAGCTATAAAATTCTCGTGGGTTTGCGAATTGAGGTATTGGTTGTACAATCGATCATTGATCAGCTGAGAAAGCACAAGGACTGAACCTTTAATCTCTTTCACAACCTTACGACGAGCGCCCGTGATTGGATTGAGGGCTTCAATCTCAAAATAATTCGCTTCTTCAGCTGTTCTGATTAATATTTCCCCGTTTCTCACACCAATAACTTTTCCAAGTCGCTCTCTTTTAGATGGCATCAATGTCTTCCACTTATAAAACCCAACTTGAAACTCACCTTTTGAAAGGTCAGCTTTTCCGAGTTCGCCAACATGGATTGCGACTGGAACTTCAGCGGCTCCCTGGGTTCGACTTGCCAGTAGCATTGGTTTACCATCAGTGGTGATGAAAGTTTCAATGGTATAAATTTCTCGAGAGTCCTTAGCAGGAGGCACGAATACGATATTTTGCTTTAAGGTTCGCAAATTCACAGTGTAATTATTTGCGTAAAGAACCCCAGCATTTGCTTCATCAATTGAAGGCCACTTTGTATAGAAAATAGAATCAGAATCATGACTAAAACTAAAATCATTAAGTCTAACTTCAAAGGGACCTGCCAATTTCTCACCAGTTGAGATTCTATAAACAGACCAAAAATTTTGATCATTTCCGTTTCGCACCAAAGAGGCTGCGACCAAATCTCCGTTGGGACTCAACTTGAATTCTGCAACAACCGACTTTTCTTTAGAATTATGAACCACATGTTGAACGATGACTTTTTCAGTTCCATCTTTCAATCGAAGTACAAGATTCCCACCTTTTGTCATCAGATCTCCATGAGTCGTCTCGACAAAGGGAGCAGGATTACTTGGGCTTCTCGCTGCCAATCGATCCTGTAGCTTCTTCTGCATATTTAAACTTTTATTGAGGCCTAATGCTTCAGTTGTCTTCGCATTCTGAATTTCAACCCACTTTTTGGTCTCAGCCGAGTTTGAATTTCGCAAACTCTCTAGACCTAATGATCCGACCGCAGAAAATGAATCCATAGGAAAGGCACCCGACTTTACCGCTTCACGGCACTTGACTCCAGCATGAGCGGTTAATCCTATGAGCATTAAAGAGGAAGACATTAAAACTAAGCTTTTCATGATGGCCTCGGCTGTTAGAAGATCCGACCCTAACAAAGCAACATGAGGACCAATCATAATCCGTTGAGGGCATTTTCAGGCCAATAGACTGTCTAAATTTTAGATAGGGACCTAAAAATGGAGTTTTTGATGACCATTTAAACCGTAAGCTTTCGAAGCACAGGAATCATGCGCCAACTGGCCTTATCATTCGAAAATTTAATTCCAGGCTTCAAGGAACCTAGGACATCAATCAATTCGAAACAACCAGAAGCTCTAACTAATGCATCGATTTCTTGGAATGAAAAACATCGCTGCAGAGATTGATCAATGATTTCACCAGATTCGATTGAAGATTTGTACTTGATAACAGCAGTCACGTTGGTTGTTTGGGTAATCGGATCAAAGAGATCAGATTCCTTTCCCCACTGAACACTGACTTTGATGTCATCCTGCTCACATTCCCATTCTGTACTTGCAGATGTTCCCACAGAAAAAACATCGCGGGGATGAGACATTTCTAAAACATACAATCCGTTGTTTTTTAAATTGCGAGCTACGCTTCGCAAGTGAGCGATGACGTCATCATTGGTAATGAGATAGGAAGTTGAATCCATAAAAATCGCCGCGAGATCAACTTTTTCAAATAGCTCAAAGTTTTTCATGTCTGCTTGGATAAATTTCAAGTGCACATTTTCTTGCTTTGCTTTTTGTAATCCGTACTCAACCATTTCCCCAGAAAAATCTAAGGCAAAAGAATTCAATCCTATTTTTGCCATTTGAATTGCATTTGTTGCAGGTCCTGCTGCTAGATCAAGGAACGACTTTGGACGGACTTGATTATGATGTTGAAACAAGTCGATCAAGGTTTGATTTTCTTCTACTACATTTTTAAAATTGAAGGCCACATCGTAGTAGAGGGCTTTCGAGTAAAATTGACTGTGATTTTGTGTTCTGTTCATTTTACTTCCAGGTCTCGTTTAATTTATCAGAGTAAAACTGAAGTGCTCTCTCGTACATCTTGATAGATGGATCGCTTGTCGTCTCAATCAACTGCACAAGAAGTTCTTGAACAGAGGCCTCGCTGGATCCCAAATTGTAGTTTGTCAAAGCACGGAACACTTTCAATGCTCTGTCTTCAGGAAATTCAAGAATAGCTTTGTCTAAAGTTCGAAGGGATTTTTTATATTCACCAAGACATCGGTAAGTACTTCCCAGCCCCAGATAAGCACCTTGTCTGTCCGTAATCAGTCCATTGGAAAGTGCAGCTTCATAAAAGGGAGCGGCCTCGGACTCTTTGCCTAATCTGTCAAAAGTCCAAGCCATTTGGTAATTGATATCTGGATCGTGAGGGTGGGTTTTGAGCAACTCCCCGATAATAATGAGAGCTTCTTCGCATTTGTCTTCTTTTCGTAGTTCGATGGCTTTTTCCAATTGAGTTTTCATTTAAATTAACTCCTTCAATTCTAGGATCAAATTTTTCGTATTTAAGGTAAAAACAGGACCGAACTTTAAGACTTCTTTCAATCCAATCGATTGCACCATTCTAAGATGTTGGTCACTCAAAGGAGCGGTCAGAGTTTCGATAAACAGTGGGTCTTTTGATAATTCCTTTTTCTGTTGCACCTCTATAATTGCAGGAAAGCCTGGACGAGCCAAATAGGCCGTTTTGTAATCTTTAATGGTCCTCATGCTATTCAAATGCAGCAACCAACCTGATCCTATTAAAGATTCCAAAAATGAATCCAGATCTAAAACATCAATGGCAACATGATGAAGTCCTGGTCCCCGCTTTTTAAAAGCCTCACGGTACGATCCACTGCTTTTAGCTTCCATCAGTAACAATGAGTTTCTTTTTTCACCATGCACATAAATTTCATAGGTCTCTTGGAACTCTTCTTTTGCGCCTATTTCAAAGTTATATTTCTGCAGATGTTTTGCAGCACTTTCTACGGAGGGAACTAAAACAGCTATGTGGCTGGGGCTCACTTGAAGTTGTGACATACGCATCCTTAGTTTAAAGTCCTTTTAAATCCCAATTTTAATGCCTCGACAACTGATGAATGAAGCTTTGAATAAAACGGCTGACTATAAAAGTACAGATAAACAGGCACCTCTAGAACAGAGCTTGGGTTTAAAACAACCAAACCGTCTTTTTTAGAAATCAGATGCTCTGGCACGACCGCTTTACCTAAACCTAACTTCAGCCCTTCAAGAATGCCGTAGATATCATCTAAATAGATTCGGTCTAAATTTTTAGTGGGTAATTTAAATTTTTTTAAATATTGTATCGTTGTTTGATCATTCTCATCATGATCTAAAAATCTTTCTGTCTCAGTTGCACTTTTTGCTGCGACAAGAACATTTCTTTCCACTCCAAGCAGAATACGCTCCAATTCATCCTTGTTCATCTGATCATCTGAAACTAAATAATCGATTTCTCCACGCTTCAGTAGGCTAAACAGATCCGATAACTCTTTGCTGACAAGCTGCAATTTCATCTTTGAGTTCTGCTTCAAAAGCGATGACAAAGCCGGCAAGATGACAGAATTGGTGACCGAAGAGAATCCACCCACACGGATCGTTCCCGATAGCTCGGTTTTATCTTGCGATCGAATCGAACTAATAAATTCTTCCTCAAAGGAATTTTTCACCTGGCAATACCGGACAAGGGCAGAGCCCACCTCTGTCAGCCTGATTCCAGCACGGTCCCGGATGAGCAGTGTTGTCCCCAGCTCACTTTCTAAATTGATTATTCTTTGAGAAAGTGCCGATTGAGTCACATGCAGTTTCTCAGCTGCCAATGTAAAATTGAGAGTTTGTGATACTGCCAAAAAAGCTTCCAATTGAGTCGTAGATAATCCCATGGCATTAGGTAAATCGATTACATAATTAAATCAATTAATTTTACAGATGTCGCCAGTTGACCTAATTCTTGGCTCAACTACAACTCAACAGGAGATATGATGAAAGCCTTTTTGTTCACATTACTGGCAACAGCCGCCGCAAATTCAGCCCCACTGACGGGAATTAAACAATTGAACTGCTTTGGTTTGACACCTAGCACTTTTGATTCCATTTCAGTCAAGTTTGTAAAGTATGATGTATGCTTAAGATGTACCCAACCTCGTACTGAAACTCGAATTGCCGTGTCAGCACCGATCTCTTACAGGGGTCGAGATGTAACTCATAATTATTTTCAAAACTTTGGGTCTGATCTGACAACCAATACGAAGTCGTTTATTTCCTACGAAAATTTACACCCCTGGTTTCCAAAGCAGATCAGTGTCATTTATAATGATCAACTCCCCATAAAAATAAATTTCAAAAATAAAATTTTGCCTCTCAAGTGCAATTTTAATCACAAAGGATAAAAAAAATTATGTTACTCAGAAAAATACTTCTATTCAGCTTACTTACGCTAGCTCCCCTGCTTTCAGTAGCAGCACCAACAAACACAGCTTTTTTCAAAAAAGAGCTTTTAGGGAAGTCTTATTGTTATAAAAATAGTCCGAATTCAGGATGGATCTTCACTGATGATCAAAAAGCAATCAAACATGCGGTGAACATAGGTAGACCTAGTCCAAACGACATCTATGAGCTAAAATATTTCAACAGACCTCGAACCTATGGAAATTTCCAACTTGTAAATTCATTTCAATCTCTCAACTTCATCCTTTATGTCTCTCATTTCGGCCAAAGTGAAATGTATGAATACTCGACAGGGTTAAGTCTTAGAAAATGCGATCAGCCAACTTCGCAAAAGTTCCAAATGGACGTCCATCAGTGTAAAGTTCTACCGCAAAATGATTGCAGCAAAAGCCCGAAACGACTTTGCTGCCATTGTATCAGTGGCCAACTTGAATGTAGCTAGTAGTCCGATGGACCTGGGTCACCAACAAACTCTTCTTTTAGGTGTCCAGATTCGAGACAAGCCCTTGTCAAATATATAACGATCGTTATATATTTTAAATCATGAGCACGGATCCCCTAACTAAAGGACAAAAAACCCGCCTGTCTTTGATAAAGGCCGCACAAGTCTTATTTGCGAAAAAGGGCTACGCCGAAACAGGTGTGGATGAAATTGTTGAATCCATCAATTTAACGACCGGTGTGTTTTATTCAAATTTTAAATCCAAAGAGGATCTGCTAAAAACTGTTCTTAAAACTCAAATTGATTTCTCCAAAAGGATTCTCCTCACTCGAGCTCCAAATGAATCTGACCAGCAATGGCTTCAAAGAGCTTTGTCGACTTATCTTTCAAGCCAACACAGAGATTCCATCGAAAGTAGCTGCCCCTTAACGACAATGTCTCAAGAGCTAATCAAACTTGGACTGGATAAAAAGACGGGCCTCTCAGCTTACTTGGCCGATTTTGAATCATCTCTGTCTGAATGCCTAGATTCAATTAGTTCTGGAAAAGGAAGCCTCGCTCCTGCCCTCATTTCGATGTGTGTGGGTGCCATACAAACCTCTCGTATGCAAAAAAATCAGGAACTGTCAGATCTCTACTTACTCAATACAAAGAAAGCTGCACTTGGGCTTATTTTTGGATCTTCTTCTTTGAAGGGAACATCATGATTCATTTTTTTAGATTAATATGGACTCAAATGGCCTCTCTTTGGCGCAAACCAGTTCCAGTGCTAGGACCTTGCCTCACACCCTATATTTGCTTGCCTACAGACTTAGATATCCTCAGACACATGAATAATGGAATCTACTTTTCACTTCTGGATTTAGCTCGTGTGGATTTAATGAATCGCGCTGGAATAGGTTCAAAAATTACCAATCAGGGTTGGTATCCAGTGGTCGTTGCAGAAACAATGCGGTTTCGCAAATCATTAAAGTTGTTTGATCGATTTCAAATCGAAACTGTCGTATTAGGCTGGGATGAAAAAGCATTTCTACTTCAGCAACGCTATTTAAAAAGTAAAGTTTGCGTGGCTGAAGCTGTCGTACGAGCTCGATTTTTAAAAAAATCAGGAGGCTCTGTGAGCCCTCAAGAAATTTTACATTTGGCTCAATGGGACTCTCATTCCCCTGCACTTCCCGAATGGATTCAGAGCTGGAATCAAAATCAGATCAATTAAAAGGAGAATCGCATGGCAGCTCATTTAATTCGAAAACTTGCTGGGAAAACTCCGATTTGGTTAGTGAAATTACTAGGCAACATCTGGCCTCCCTACCTTGGAGCAGGAATTAAAATTTTGGAATCTACAGCTGATTTCAGACATATCAAGGTTTGTTTAAAAAGATCTTGGTACAATAGTAATTATATCGGAACTCAATTTGGGGGCTCCATATATTCCATGGTTGATCCTTTCTACCTGCTTATGCTGATTAACAATTTAGGTAGCAAATATATTGTTTGGGACAAAGCGGCCCGCATCGATTTCAAAAAACCCGGCGTTACAGCCTTATTTGCCGAATTTCGAATTGATGAGAGCTTGCTTCAGGAAGTAAAATTAAAGACAGAAAATGGCGATAGATATGTATTTGATCTGCCAGTTGAAATTAAAGACGACCATGGACAGCTCATTGCTGAGGTCGTGAAGACTCTTTATGTAAAATTAAAGAAACCACCCAGTGAAAACTAAGCCTGTCATTTTCACAAATCAGCAATAAAACAAACCCAATTGATTCAAAATCTGATAATCAGATTGAATTACAAAGGGATCTCAAATGTTTCTACAATTTACTTTTTTAACTCTGATGAGCCTTTCAATCTTAGCAAACGCAAAAGTTTACAGTCCGCAGATCAGAGCAGGATCTCAAACCGGAGTTCTCTTTTCGATTCCCTACTCTGCTGGTACTCACGAAGGATGGGCCAGATCTCTCGAAGGCCTGGTCGAGACCGATGAAAACGATCAGCTTGTTTCCGCACAATTTATGGTGCCCATTGAATCTCTGACCACTTCGAATAAGACCCGAGATTGTCACATGCTCGAGGCTCTGGGTCTTGATTACAATGCTTCATCATTCCCAGAGCAGCATGTGTGTAACTCTCAAAACCAACTGCCACGCACAGGTCCCAATTCGATTGTTTACCCGAATCTGGCTTTTCAATTTCAAAGTTTTAGTCAAGTTCCTACAGTGCCACTGCAGTTGGGAGTGCCAATAAAAGCCCGAGTCAAAGCTGTCTTGCAAATCCACGGCGTTACCAGACAATTGAACTCACTTCCCATCACAGTCACAAAGACAATTGTTCGCGGCCAGGCTTTACTGCGTGTCCAATCCCAATTTCAATTGTCACTTCAAAATTATAAAATCATTGTTAAGCCCGTAAGAATCGGTCCGTTTTCATTCGGCGTCGATGATACTTTGTCGGTTTCTTTAGATTTAATTTTAAAGGAACAAAATTAGTTCAGTAGTTTGAGTATCTCTTCAAATCGGGTGACGATATGATCGGCACCTAATTTCTTCAGCTGGTCCGCGTGACCTGGCAAAAGATGTTCTCCACCGACAAATCCACAGGTGTAAAGTCCCGCGGCTTTTGCTGAAGTCACGCCAGCCAAGCTGTCCTCTATGACTAAGCAAGTCTTTGGATCCCAATTCATTTTTTCCAAAGCGAGCAGATAAAGGTCAGGTGCAGGTTTACAATTTTTAACCATTGTACCTGTGAAAAGGAAATCGTTGAAAAAAGTTTTTAAACCTGTCAGCTCAAGTTTAAATTGAAGGCTATCTGTTTCACTGCTTGAAGCAATACACATCGGCAACTTGATTTGCTTCAACGTTTCAACCACACCAGCTATGGGCTTTAAATCTTTTTGGTAAGCCGCATGGACACGTGTCTCGACAATTTCAAGGTAGTCAGCTGGTAATCTTTTGAGCTCTTCGATCACCAGCGGATGGCTCATGCCCAAGCCAACAAACTGGGTCAATTGCTCATTTAAAGTCATTGAAAATCCAAGTTCATTTTTAACTTCGACCTCAATGCGATTGGCAATAATTTCGCTGTTAATCAATACACCGTCACAATCAAAGATAATAGTCTCAAACATTTTCATTGATCTACCACTCTTTTCATCAGCGAAGAAATGGCTTTTTGATCATCTTGAAAGGCCATCAAATTTTGAATGACATTTTGCCGATCTGAAGGCTCGAGCTTTTGACTGAGCTTGAACTTAGGCGAAATCTGCTCAATTTTAATTTTGAAACTGACGATGTATTTTAATAATTCTGTGAGTTCCGAATTTGATTTTTTGGGCAACGACCAGTCTGTTTTATATCGATGTTCAAATTGATCCGTTAATTTTTGCAAGACCGTATAACTCTGCTCAGGATCTGAAATCACTTGAGCTGCGCCACTCACGTGGACGGCCACATAATTCCATGTGGGGACATTATCATCCTGAGGCTGGTACCAAGCAGGAGAAATATAAGCGTTCGGCCCGTGAAACAGGACTGTTACCTTTTGGCTATCATTCAAATATTTCCAATGGGGATTGGCTTTCGCACAGTGACCGTACAGGAAAAAATCATTTTCATTTTCTTCCAGAATTAGAGGCAAATGGCTAATCACTGGCCCCTCGAGAGTTTGAGAAATCAGTGTAGCAAAGCTGTAATTTCGGATGATCTCAAAAATCAGCTCATTTCGATTTTCTTTGTAATGCTCGGGTGTATAAATCACTTTTTCCCCTTAAACTGAGTTTTATATCTTTTAAAAACTTCTTGATAAAAAGACTTGAGAAATTGAGTTGTCACTTTCGAAGGAATATCCACAGGCTTTCCCCAATCAGCCCCGTCTCGGATGTCTGCCCAGATTTTTTGATCTTTTTCATGGAAATGAAGAAAACCCTGACTTTTATAATAGAAGATTCCTGGCTTGGGCTCTTTGATACCTTCAAGCTTTCTGATTTCATTGAGAGCTGGCATTATATCTTTTAGATTTTCATAAGAACATCGCCCCATCAGTGGTTCTCCTGACCTCAGACTTGACTTCATAAATCAACTGGATCAGGACAGTCCAATGAAATCAATCAAGACACCTTATTTCCTCCTCGGCCTGGTTTTAATTCTGTCTACCTACCTTTTTTTACCTCAGAACAAACCAACAAAGAACAATCAGCAATCACAGCCTCAGCAGGCCAAACTGATTGACCGAGTCAAACAATTCCCCGGTCTTCAAAAACCGAATCTATCTGAGGAAGAAAAAGTCAGCCTGTGTGCAGCTGCTCTTGAAAGTATCGAAACACTTTCGCTCAAAACTTTAATTTACGATATCGAAAACAATCAATTAAAGCTGGATCCAAAATGTTTCGAGTCTCAAACTAAAACTTGGTCAGCACTGAAAGACTTTCCTCAGGCTTGTCTGACTCGCATTAACAATGAACTCTCACAAACTTGCATCCAATCCTTATTCTCATTTAAGGCCCTCAGAGTTCATCAGGCCACTGCAAAAGAAAATGTGGCCCAACTCTCTCTGGAGCTCTTGATCAATCGGCTTATGGCACTTTTGAATCAAGAACTGCTAACCTCAGCGGATGGAAAGAAAATGTTGCGTGAAGTTGGATTGGAGCTCCACAGTCGCCTTCCCAATTCGGACTCAGCAGCCAAAGCTGCTGCCCTTGGATATTTAGTCGAAGATCAATTAGATGCAAACAGTGCTCAGGCATTCCAAGAGCTCCTTGGTCAGCTTAGAACTCAGTTTCCAGAAAGCTGGGATATCTTTGAGATGGAACTCGTCCACCTCAAGACCGCAGACTCAAAAAAGTATGTAGAAAGTATCACCAACCACTATCAATCAAATCCCGACTCGGCCATTGCGACCTATCACTGGGGATGTTTGAGTTGGCAAAAGGGAAAGGCCCAACCTGCCCGAGAGCTCTTTCAAAGAGCAGTGTCAATGAAGCCGGATGATAAAAGATTTTTGCAAACCTATGATCAGTCTTTAAGAGTTAATCCTCCAGAAAAAGTCTGTCAGGTTCAAATTAGCTTTAACCCAGAAAGCTTTTAGTGTTCAAAAAAATGGAAACAAAAGCCAAAAATTAGAATTTAAAACAAATTGCAGTGGACTCGTCTTTGCGAAAACCAACTGCAGGACACCACCGCATAAATTACGTACGCATCGATTCAGAATGCAGCGAATCTATTTTCCACAGTGCTCATCTCTCATCTGAGACAGATAGATTCTGGCATTTCTGTTGCAAGTACATCTTGTATCAACAAACAGAAAGGCATTTATGAATAAACAATATTCAGTCATCGGCGTATGCAAAAGTGATTCACAAACGAGTTTAGCAAACGATTTTCTCGAAAATGAAATGTTTAGAAAATCAGATGTTAATTTCTACTCTGATTCGTTTGAAAATGGAGACCGTACATTTGAGGAATTACGAAGCCTTGGACTGCCTTCTCAAAAAATTTCTCAATACCAACGAAATTTAAAAAATGGGGATCAACTCATCAGCGTGCTGGCAGATGATGTCTCTTGGAAGTACCGCGCGGAAAGCTTACTCAGAAAAGCTGGAATCAGTCGGGTATCTTCGTTCTAATGAAACCTTCTGAAATACTTAATCATAACGAAAAAGTCTCTTGAAAAAGGGACTTTTTTTTGTGCTAAAATTTCGGATTAGATTTATTGTTTATAAATCGGAAAATTGAGTTGGGGCTCTTGAGCACTTGCCATTTCCCTCTCAAATTCAACCATTTTTCGATGCAGCGTCGTCCGATCAATTTTAAGAATTTTAGCAGCTTTTTCCTTTTTATTGCCTGTGCAATCAAGTACGTACTGAATATATTGGATCGAAAATTCACTCAAAGAAGGGAGGTTTTGCTCGTCTGAAAAGAGAAATGCACTCTTCTTTGCAGATTCGTGAATCTCATTCAATTTCAAAAAATCGAATTCTACAACATGAATAATTGGACCTTCACACATAATGACAGCTCTTGAAATTGCATTTTCAAGTTGGCGAATATTCCCTGGCCATGGAAAGTTCACAAGAAAACTTTGGGCTTCATGACTTAGAACCTTCAATTCCTTCTTGTAGTTCAGACTACTTTTTTTTATAAAAAAAGTAGCTAGCAAAAGTATGTCCTCTTTACGTTCACGCAAAGCTGGCAATTGAACTTCAACCACCTGAATTCTGTAATACAGATCCTCGCGAAAAGTACCATTGACGATAGCATCTTTCAGGTTGCGATGAGTGGCTGCAATTATACGAACAGATACATTTCGACTTATGTTTTCACCCACAGGACGAACTTTTCCGTCTTGCAAGACTCTTAGAAGTTTTGCCTGAAAAGCCAAACTCATATCGCCGATCTCATCTAAAAAGAGTGTTCCTTGGTGAGCCTCTTGAAAAAGACCTTTACGTGCCTGATGCGCTCCCGTGAAAGCTCCTTTTGTATGTCCAAAAAGTTCTGCCTCGAGAAGGTTGTCAGGCAGTGTCGAGCAATTAATTGCAACAAAAGGTGTATTCTTTTCATGACACTTATCATGAATATAGCGAGCCATGACTTCTTTGCCGGTTCCGCTTTCACCGATCATAAGAACGCTGGCTTGAGTGTTAACGACACGATCTATTTTTCTAAAAATATCATGCATAGCGGGGGACTGACTAAGATGCAAATACTGCGCTTCAATAAATAGCTCCATTCGCCAACGACAGACGTTTAGACTTATTATTAAACAATAATTTATATAATAATATGGACAATACACTCATTTTTGTTTTAAAGCAATGTTTCAATTTTTTATTAAATCTCTTGCCCTCAATGTTTCCCGATATGGCTCAAAATTGTCGAGGCCTGTGATGTAGGTAAATAAGTTTTTGATCATGTCAGAATTCTGAATGGCCAAACAATCGAGTAAGGTGACATAAGTAAAAACACCTAAAAATGTTTTTTTATCGACGACAGGTAGAACTTGTAAGTCATACTTTTGCATCAGCCGAATCGCCTCATCTAACTCATACTCGGGACTAGCAAAATAATAGTGTTGGTTCATGATTTGATGGATTGGTTTCATTCTCTGCTCAGATGTGTACATTTCGATATAGCTTTTTCGCTCAACAATTCCCATGACTTCATTATTTGAAACAACGACTAAGCAGGGAGATCGGTCTGCGGACATAATTTGATAGGCCAAGTAAATGGGACAATTTATCTCAACTGCAATTCCACTTAAACATCTCGAAGCAATTAACGATTTGAGCTGAATCATGAGCACCCCAAATACTTTCTACTTTATTTCGAATTGCAAGTATGAGGCCTGGATCTTTGTCGCGGATCGCAGATGTCAGAATTCAATGAATCATATGTCCTCAAAAAATGAGGGAATTTACATCAATTGGCTTGATAACAAATTCAACTCAAAGTTTACTTTTAGAAAGAGGTAAAAAATGAAAATTGTTGTTTTGTTAGTCACTTTAATTCTTTCGTATCAAACTCATGCTGCAGATGGAAGTTCTGGATGTGGACCGGGTTGGTTTTTATTTAAAAACAATTCCCTGGTTTCATCAGCTTTGCGAGCGACTACAAATACAGTTCTTTTTCCAGCAACCAGTTTAGGAATGACTTTTGGGACCTCGAATTGCACGAGACATGGAATAGTAAATAAGGAAAAAGAAACACTCCATTTCGTGACTCACAACTACTTTGAAATTAAAGCTCAAGCTGCCATGGGAAAAGGTTCACACATTGTTGCACTTGCTCAGACCATGGGATGCACCGGAGCCGCTTCACAAGAATTAGGTCAGTCACTGAAAAAATCCTACGGTGAGATTTTTCCAAGCACAAATGCAGTTCATCCAGAAAATAGCCTTGTACAAATTTTCAAGACAATTCTTAACCAACCACATTTAGCTCGTCAGTGCGACTTCCCGCAATTGGGATAATTTTTTTCTTTCAGCTAGCTTGGGGGCAGGCTCTAACTGTCACCCAAGCTCAAATTCTTCAAAGAATTTATCATCAAAACTCAGCCTCAAACTTTTCCTCCGAGTATGAAGATCCTGACTTTTTTGTAAATCCCAAAGGATCCATTCATTTCGATCTCGAGGTCGCATCTTTAATTGAAGCTTTTAAAGACCCCACAAAAAGTTTCACGAAGGACCAACTCCCGGCCGCCTGTTTATTTCCTGCACGTAAAAAAATTTTAGAGAAGATTTTAGACAAAAAATTTCCCACTCCGGCTTGCAAAGATTATGAAGTTTGGCGGTCCCGTTTGAAAACAACTCATCTGAGTCTTTTGTTCGCTGGTGCCTACTCTCAGAATCCAGCTTCACTTTTTGGTCACACGATGATTCGACTCTCAGACAGAGGGGATCAAATTCGCACCTCACCTTTATTAAGCTATGTGGTGGGATTTTTAGCTCAGACAGGTGATGACGGAACTCTCACCCGATTTCAAAAGGGTTTGACTGGAAAGTATCCGGGTTACTTTCAGCTCGAGCCATTTTACCTTAAGCTCGGTCTTTACAATAATTCAGAGTCTCGTGATATTTGGGAAGTTGATCTTAATCTATCGAGTCAAGAAATCGATTTATTTTTGGATCACCTTTGGGAAGTCTCCCGATTCGCTAAACCCTATTTTTTCGTGAAAAAAAATTGCTCTTATCAGCTCCTCAAACTCTTAGAGGCCATAAAGCCAAATTTAAATTTGACTCAAAGAATCTATTTAGAAACCTTGCCTCATGAATCTGTACGTATGTTGACCGATCAAGGTCTTACAAACCAATCCTATTTATTCTATCCGTCCTTACAAAGAAGATTGACTGCCAAGATAGAGACGTTGAATTCCGAACAGAGGGTTAGCTTCAGTCGAGCACTCATAAGCGAAGAGGCCATGCTTAAGACCCTAGACGTTTTAGTTTTGGATACCCTAATCATGCATTGGCAGCTAAAAAATTATCAAAGCAATCTGAAATTGGAGCCATCTGATTCTATGTTGATGGAAAAGACCTATCTTCAGAGATCTCAGATGTCTGAAGAATCCAACGATTTAGAACAAGTCTATCAAACCCATGGGCCCAGACCTCCCTTTCAAGGTCACAGGTCCAGACAATTGAAACTTGGATCAAGTCTTAAGGCAGCCACTTTTTCGTATCGCTCAGGTGTGCATGGGTTTGATCAAAGTACTTTAGGTTTTGATGATTTTTCTGCCATTCAATATTTAGGGATGGATGCTCAATTCAATTACGAAGCTCCACAAAATTCTGAGTTCGACTTTCTCGTGGCAGATATTCGATCATTTGAAGATTGGTTTTCTCAAGAGCTAAAAAAATCTTGGATGTTGAAAATCAATTTTCAATCTAAAAGTGAATTTCAAGAATCAAAAAGTAGCACTTTCAATTCAAAGGCCGGTATTGGACTGTCACACTCTTGGGGCTCCCTCAGAGCCTATTCACTTGTAGTTTTCAAGTCAGAGTCTTTACTAAGTCACAAAACACAAACCTTATTTCGGATTGGAGTCTTAAATGGTTTCAAGATCGAATTCGAAAAACATAGGATTCTTGCAGAATTGGACACTGAATTTCTTAATGACAAAACAAGACAACAGCCGTTATTCCAGTGGGCCTATTCTTTAAACCTCAACAACTCAATCCTAGCCCGCTACGAACCACTTTTTGTGAACGATCAAATGAACACATCATTGAATTTTGAGCATAATTTTTAGAAGATGACAGATTTCAAAAATCCTACTAATTTTTATGCCATGGTCACATTTCTATTTTTGCTTCTCAATTTTGCCTGGGCCGAAAACCCTTCCACTCTCTTCCAACCAAAATGCGCCTGTGTTGTTGAAATCAGTGACCCCTTCGAAACACCCGTGGCATTTAATTACGGCAAAAATAAAGGCCTTTGTATTGATTCCTGCAGGTTTAGACCGGTTCACATCATCAGCGTCAATACATCAAAAGAAAAATTCGAACTGGCTAATATCTTGCACTTTTCATTGTTTTATAAGGCAGAAATCAATTTAAACGATATTGAATCCACCGATGTCGGTTTCGAGGAATTCACACCTGGCGTTCATCATGTATTTCTCAAATTTAATTTCAAAAATAAAAAAGGAATTAAAATCTTTGATCAAAATTCATCAGATCAAAATTTTAAAGAAATCCAGTCACTTGTCATCTCAGCAGAAGGTGTTCCCGCAAAAGGAAAGGATTACAGCCTGATTGAGGGAGCCATGGGACAATATTTATTTTTTACCCGAATACTGACTGATCTCGAGCATCAACGTTGGACAAAGTCCCTAGGTAATCCCGTCACGTTTTACAGGCTTAATCTTGATGAAAAGCAATCGGCCCACTCTTTCCTCCAGGCCATCGAAAGCAGTCACCTGAATGGACCAAATGAAATCTACCAACTTTTTACCAACAATTGCTCCACCAAGGCCTACTCATTTTTTTCAGATTTGATCAAAGATTCTAAAATTAAAGACCTCAGCTGGCTTCAAAAAATTTCACTCGCTATTCCGATTGTTGGTCCCATCAGCACCTACTCATTTTTGAAAAACGAAAAATTAATACGATGACTCCCAAAAAAGCTTATTCAGTTCCAATTCTAAATCATGATCCATTTTTGAAAGAGTTCGATCGCATCGATTTTAGCGATGCCTTTAAAGTTCACGTAGAAGCTCACACCTTTTCTTCCGTGCAAGAAGTCATTGATACACTACTTAAAAAATCACCTGATTGGATAAGTTGGGCCATGAAATTGCGTAATCAAGCCGTCCAATTGGTTGGTTTAAAAACAGAAAATTCCTCTGACTTTATTCAGACAAAACAAATTGATCAAAATTCGATTCAGCTCAGTGGCTTTGATAAACATCTCGATTTTGCATGTCTCGTTCAACTTGATAATTCGAATGCTGATCAAACAGTTTCACTCAAAACAATTGTTAAAACCCACAATATGACTGGAAAACTTTATTTTGCAGTTGTACAACACATTCATCCCAAGGTTGTTTGCTCTTTACTCAACTCGCTCAATCGATAAAGATTTAACAAAAAGATAGAAATCTCGATCTAAATATTTTTTCAAAAAGAAATATCGAGCGTTAGGATCTTTGAGTCTTTTTTTCACATCGTTGACCGCGACAGGTCGAATGCAATCTTCACTTAGAACTTTCTGATTCAAGCAGACCTCAGAAATATCCTCCACGGCATGATAGCTCTTCCAATGAATGACAATCCACTTTTTATCTAAACCTTCCAATTGTTTTTTCAATTCAATCAGCTGGGATGCAGAAGTTGAAGTTGCCCAGCAAGGAGCTGTACACTCTTCTAACAGGGAAGAATTGGGATCTAAAAAATTTATCTTTTTCAATTCAGTTTCAAATCGACTCGATATTTGAGAAAAGAATAGCTTTGTTTCTTTCGATTCACTTTCAAAGTTCCAAATCACATATTCGGCCTGCTGAAAATCGGGAAACATCCGCAGAAATAAATGTCGAGCCATGGGTTCTAAATTTATTTCCATTTGCGTCGGCTTAATCAAAGGTTGCAATTTAAGAGTGACCCCTCTTCTTACGATGGCAACCATAGCCAAACTAATAAGTAAAAAGACGATTCCAAATATCCAGTAGACCTTTTTAGATGATGTCATAACCAATCTTCTCTTCTCAGGGGACTCAATCCGTGTTTTGCCCTTGCCTCATCACATCTGACCTTTTGAGTTCCGTCCTCAAAGGAAGCCTGAAAGTTTCGACATGGGCTTGGGCGATTTTGATAAATGGTGCAGCCCACATTGATTCCAATTTGTCCAACCAGTGCCTGACATTTCGGATGATGTTTTGAATTAGTCCCTTTTAAAACTCTCCACTGACCTGAGCTTTCTTCCCAAAGATGCTCGGGCACTGCAAATTCCGAGTCATTAATTTCAGCTTCTCTCCAATAGAAAGAAACCCGATATGATGAACAACAAGCTCCACATTTTTGACAAGGATGAACATCCATAGCAATATCATGAGCCGAGCCACGGGAAAGGCAAGTCTAAAAACTATTTATAAACGACGGGAAACTGCTGCCGATTCCACTCGAGCATTCCACCAATCATATTGATGGTTTTTTGAAAGCCCATTTGACAGCTGACATAGGTGGCTTGACCAGAACGGCCTCCACTTCGACAAATAAAAAGAATGGATTGTGTTTTATCAGCAGATTCTAAAAAATTTTGAAGCTGAGGACCTAGCGTAATGAGCTCTGCCCCCTCGATATGGCCTAATTCACCAACAAACTCATCTGGATTTCTGACATCAATCAATCGAAATTGGCTTTTATTTTCTTGAGCCGTTTTCACGTCAATTTCTGGGAATCCGTTATTGGTTTTAATTTCCAAGTTGAGCTCCTGTTAGAACGACAAACCGTATTCATTTCTGTCATTTTGTTCTCTTGAAGGGTATTCATTCAACTCGTCTGAGTCACGACAAGGTGAACCATAATCATCACAGGCATACCACTCCCGACCTGAACGACTGCCCGTATTCGGATCTTGAATATCAATTCGTGAACTCACAACGCGATCACAGTCTGGCTTTCCATTGGATTTAAAACCACGGCACTTCTCAAACATAGTGATTTGCGTAGGATCTCCCATCAGCTCACACTTTGAGTTTTTACATTGGTAGTTAGCGTAACCGTACTCAAATCGTTGAGTTCCCCATCGCGTGATGTAAAAGCGTCTTAAAATCGTGGTCGATCCCCGCGTTTCCACAAATACTGGGCTGGTTTGAGCCATCACTGGGTGCTTGAAACTACTTGTTGTCAAAAGCCTCGGTACTCGAATGCGGCTTGCTGACTGCGCTGTTGAAAAAATAAACAGTGCTGTAAATAAAATTCCAAAAATCTGAGTCATTTCGATCCCCTTTAGAGTTGGTTCATGCAGCACAGTGAGTTGCAATCCATGGACCGATCTCCTATATCTTGAATATGAATCAATTTCTAAAAACCTACCGACACCCTGTTATTTTATTTTTAATGGCTTCTGTTGCATTTCCATTTATTTGGATACTGAAACCATTCTGGATCACGATTGTCTTAGGTCTTGTTTTTGCGGTCGCTCTGGATCCCGCATTGGTATTTTTTGAAAAACTCCTTAAAGGAAGAACAAAGCTCGCTCTTTTTACACTACTGACGTCAATGACTCTGCTTTTTATCATCCCCTTCGGCTTGACCCTGATCAAGGGAACTAAAGTCCTCAGAGAAAATTTAGAAAAATATAACAATCAAGAATCCATTGAACAGTTCAAACAGTATCAGGCCAATCTGCTCTCTAAGTTTAATGCTCTCAATGAATACGGCATTGATACCGAAGTGATCAACGAACAGCTTTGGGGACTCGCACAGAAGGCCGGCGGAATGGTCACGGGTGTGGTCAGCAACACTGTAGCTGAAATTCCGGAACTCTTACTTTTGTTTTTCGTACTCACCTTAACTATGATTTCATTTCTTCTTATGAAAACCTCTTTTGAACGAACAGTTGCAAACATCGAATGGCTATCACAAGAAGGACTCAAGCGACTCACAACTACGTTTGTTTCTTGTTGCCGATCTGTTGTGATCAGCTCCTTTGTTACGGGTCTTGCTCAAGCTTTTCTAACAGCTTTAGGGGCATTGATCTTCACTGACTATCAGTTCCTACTCGTGTTTTTTATTACTTTCTTGCTTTCGTTTATTCCTGTTATTGGGGCAGGCCCCGTTTCCCTTGTCATGGGACTGATTGCAATCTCAGACTCAAATTGGGGAGCTGCCATTGGGCTTTTCATTGTTGCTGGTGTAGCATCAGTACTCGATAATATTTTGCGTCCTCTTTTACTAGCTGGAACAACACAAATCCCATCAATCTGGGCCTTGTTTTGCACTATTGGTGCTATCATCGTTTTTGGATTGCCTGGATTGTTCGTCGGGCCCCTGATCGGAGCCCTTGCATTCGAATTAATACCCATTTTGGCTGACGAGTACTAATTCAATCACTGAGGATTTCATTCCTCAGTTTGATTTTTTACTTACTTTGTAGGCGCACGATTATAATCATCTGAATACCGAACAATATCGTCTTCGCCAAAATACGACCCCAGTTGAACTTCGACAAATTCTAATGTCGAGTCACTGGTATTTCGAATTCGATGTTTTGCTCCCAGCGGAATGTGCACATGGGACCCTGCCTGCACGGGAATGATCTGATCATTCAAAACAACTTCACCCTTCCCTTGAGTGATGATCCAATGCTCGGCTCTTTTTGCATGGGACTGATAGGAAATCTGAGATTTCGCCCAAACTTGAATCACTTTAGATTTGAAGTGCTCAGTGTCTTTCAAAATTTGAAAGTGGCCCCAGGGACGATCTTCGAAAGTGGGCTCCTCTGCTAGTTTCGATTTTTTTTGGTTCAACTGATCAACAATATCACGGACTTTTTGAGAAGAACCTTTAGATGCAATCAATAAGGTATCTGCCGTATCTACAACAATTAAATTATCCACTTCTACGAGTGCCACTTCTCGGCCCGTCTGAGAAAATACAAAATTGTTGTGATCGGCACCAATGCTCAGAACAGATGTGCCTTTTGAAGAAAGCCCTCGAGCTCTGAAATGATCGGCCACTGCATCCCAGCTTCCGACATCATTCCAACCCAGATCAACTGGGATAACTGACAGTTGATCCACCGAAAGTTTTTCCATAATTGCGTAATCAAGGCTGATGTTTGGCATTTTATCGTAAACTTCCAGAAGATTCGATAAATCAGTTTTTAATTTTTTAGCCTCAGACCACATTTCTTTTTGAAACTTCTCGAAGCTAGATAAAAAATCTTTGACTCGACCGATGAATATTCCAGCATTCCAAAGATACTCTTGAGTGAGCAAAAACTTTTTCGCTGTTTCTAAATTCGGTTTTTCATGAAATTGGACGACTCCAAATATTTCAGATCCATCTCGTAAACTCTTTTTTGTTTTTTGAATGTAGCCGTAACCTGTTTCTGGATAAGTGGGGCGAACACCCAGGGTCACGATTTTTCCAGTCTCGGCTACGCTTTGAGCCAACTTGACAGCACTTAGAAATTCTTCTTCGTCCTGAATCAAATGATCTGCAGGGAAAAAACCAACACAGTCATTTTCATGGCCCATGGATTTTAACCACTCACAGGCCACCAACACTGCAGGGCCTGTATTTTTAGATTTTGGCTCATAGAGGACCTGACGAACATTCACCTCAGATTTTTTAATGTGAATTTCAGTTAAGGTTTTTAAATCTTGTCCCGTGACAAGCATTGGGGTTCCTAAAGTAGAAACTCTTTTCAATGTTAGATTCTGTAGTGACTCATTGAAGATCTCACAAAACTGCTTAGGGAACTTTCGTCTAGAAATAGGCCATAACCTGGTTCCACTGCCACCTGATAAAACGATTGGTATCACTTGTTGCTCCTCTAACTCGAAATGGACTTGTAAAATAACCACACTCTCTGTCGCTTCCAAGCAACAAAGATGATTCGTATTGTCATGTAGACCAAATGAAATTCTCTTGGCATACTTAAGCCTTCATACAGAGGAGAAACCATGTCGTCCATCCCATTTATCGATCTAAAATCTCAGTACTTAGCTTTAAAAGAAAATATCGATTCTCGAATCATGAAAGTCTTAGAATCAGGTGCTTACATCAGCGGTCCTGAGGTCGCAGAGCTCGAACAAAAATTAGCTCAACACACAGGAGTTAAACATGTACTTGCCTGTGCAAGTGGAACAGATGCACTTCTCATTCCTATGATGGCTTTAGGCATTGGACCCGGTGACGAAGTGATCACCACTGGTTTCTCATTTATTGCAACTGCAGAAACAATCGTGCTTGCTGGAGCTAAACCAATTTATGTTGATATAGATCCTCGAACATACAACATTGACCCCGCAGCCATCGAGAAAGCAATCACACCTAAAACAAAAGCCATTGTCCCTGTTTCCCTCTATGGACAAGTGGTTGAGATGGATGAAATCCTCGCCATCGCAAAAAAACACAATCTCTATGTTCTTGAAGACTGCGCTCAAAGTTACGGTGCCACCTATAAAAATAAAAAGAGTGGATCCTTCGGAATTGCTTCAGGCACAAGTTTTTACCCAGCAAAACCCTTGGGTTGCTACGGCGATGGTGGTGCGATTTTCACTGATGACCCGAAGTTAGCAGTTGCCATGAAAGAAATTCGTGAGCACGGATCAGAGAAGCGCTATTATCACACAAGACTCGGCGTCAATGGCCGTCTCGATACAATTCAGTGTGCAATTTTACTTGCGAAGCTCGAGCGATACGACTGGGAAATGGGACAGCGTCAACGAGTGGCCAATCGCTATGATCAAGCCTTTTCAGAAATCAAAGCCCCGCACTTCACAACTCCACTTATCAAGTCCGACAGAAACTGTGCTTGGGCTCAATACACCCTCACGGTCGATAATCGAGCTGAATTTCAAAAGAAACTCCAGGAAAAGGGTGTGCCGACCTCTGTCCATTACCCAATGACCATGGCCGATCAGCCCTGGTACAAAGAGCATACGGCCGGGGCCTCCGCTCACATCCCAAATGCACGCTGGGCGGCGGACCATGTCGTAAGTCTTCCTATGTTTCCAGATATGAATGACTCCACTCAAGATCGAGTGATAGAAGCAGTCATAGGCGCTCTCAAGTAAAGGATTTTCATGTTGCAATTTGGCCCATTAAAAAAACCAGTCGTTTTGTCTCAAGGTCACCACAAGATCACTTGGGGAGACGGTAAAAACTTCGTTCTTTTTGCCGGTCCAGACATCATCGAAGATGAAGGACTCGTGATGGAAGTGGGTCACGAACTGAAGCGAGTGACCAAAGCTCTCGGAATTCCATGGATCCTCAAGTGCTCTTTTGATAAGGCCAACCGTCAAAGCTCAAAAAGCTTTCGCGGACCTGGCTCTGGCTCAGCTTTAAAATCTTTAGACAAAATTAAATCAGAACTGGATTGCCTACTACTGACTGATATTCACGAAACGATCCAAGTGGCTCCCACTGCTGAAGTTGCAGATGTTCTTCAGATTCCCGCTTTTTTAAGTCGGCAAACTGATTTGATGGTGGCAGCCGCCAAAACTGGGAAAGTGATTCATATTAAAAAGGGGCAATTTTTAGCTCCTTGGGATATGAAGTCCATTGCTCAAAAAGCGGTCGAAGCCGGCAATGATAAACTTCTTCTTTGCGAACGTGGAACTACTTTTGGATACAACCGCCTGGTCAACGATATGACCGGCCTCGTAGAGATGCGTAATCTTGGATTTCCTGTGATCATGGATGCCACTCACTCCACTCAACTTCCAGGTGCGACGGGCGAAAGCAGCGGGGGCCGTTCTGAAATGGTAGCTCCACTAGCTCGAGCCGCACTGGCAGTGGGTGTGGACGGAATATTTTTAGAAACTCATCCGAATCCAGCGACTGCTCTCTGTGATGGTCCAACCTCACTTCCATTGAAGGATTTAGAGCCCTTGTTAAAACAACTCATGAGCATTTGGAAAGTCCACTTTCCGTGAACTTAAAAAAACACGCGATGACAATGCTTAAGATCAGCTTTGCTGCGGGTCTCGTGTCATGGCTGGTTTTAACGGATCGATTTCGCCTTTCAGAACTCACCTCTTTTTTGACATTTAAAAATCTCATCTCTGGATTTGCTCTTTTAGGGGTCCATCTTTTCATCATCAGCGAAAGATGGCGATTTCTGCTGACGACTCAGGGCCAAACGCTAAAAAGAATCCAATCCTGGAGGCTTACACTCAAAGGACTCTTTTTTAACTTTGCAGTTCCCGGAGGCGTCGGCGGTGACGTTATGAAGGCTTTCTACTTACAAAAAGACTATTCCGTGAGTCGCGCTGTCGCCTATTCAAGTGTGCTGATTGATCGAGTCATCGGCCTTTATACATTTGTGATTTTAGCCCTTCTCGGGATTTTGATTGAAATGCAGCACCTGGCCCAGCAACTTCCAATATTAAATAATTTACTCCTCTGGGTTGGACTCATCTTTTTAGTTTTGTCTGCAGGTTTAATTTTTATTGCGAAAGTTCCAATCCCTAATCGCTTCAAAGATGATTCTGGAATCAAGGGCAAAGTCTTTCGCTTCTCTGAGGCTTGCAGCTTCTATGTCAAAAAACCAACCACTTTGCTGAAGTCCATTGGTTACACGGTCGCTGCTCAAATGATCACCCTGTATTTCTTTAGCTGGTTTCTCAATGATATTATGCTCGAGCCTGTTTCCTGGCCCACTCTATTTTTTATAGTGCCCTTGGGTTTTATGTTGATGGCGATTCCGCTGACACCCGCAGGCGTAGGAGTAGGACAGGCGGCTTTCTACTTTTTATTCCACACATTTTCAAATAAAACGATTCAGTCGGGCTCAGCAGTGATCACTGCCTTTCAGCTCTTACTTTTTGCGTGGGGACTTGTCGGAGCCTACTATTACCTCACAAGAAAAAATCCTGTGCCTCTCGAGACCGATTCCACTCAGGCCCAGACTTCGTAAAGTAAGCGACCGCATTCAACCAGAACTCAAATATTGGGCTCAATTTTTATTTTTTATTTCGATAGTGAATATGGCCAGATTCTATTAGCGAGTGCTCCACCATGAAACAAAGGCAGTGATAAATCGCAATATGGCACTCTTGAATTCTAGCTGTGTTTGGGCCTGGGGCTAAAATCACGACATCTGCCAATTCTTTTTTCGCGATTTCCCCACCCTCTTTTCCCGAAAGCAAAACACTTTTAATCCCTTTTGTACGGCACATTTCAAAAGCCTGTACCAAGTTGGCTGAATTACCAGAAGTCGAAATACCCAAGAATAGATCCTGAGGCTTCATAAGACCTTCAACTTGCCGAGAGAAGATTTCATTGTAGCCATAGTCGTTTCCAACGGCTGTCAGCAAAGAAGAATCCACAGTCATAGCAAAAGCAGGCAACGGGGTTCGATCCTGAGCAAGTTTACCCACCATTTCTGCAGCGATATGCTGAGCATCGGCTGCAGAGCCACCGTTTCCCGCAACAAACAAAGTGCCTTTGACTTTATAGGAATTGATCATCAGCTCGGCGGCCTTTTGAACTTGAAGCTGAACGGTCGAATTTTCTGAAAGCTGTCGAAAGGTGTCGAAAGACTCTTTAAAGCTACTTTGAATGAACGATTTCAAATCCATTTTAACTCCGGTTGTTGAATCGGTATAAGGTGAAAGCTACCATGTGACTCGCCACGCAAACCAGTTCAATTTAAAAGTGAATTTGTAACTCGATTTTACTATCATTCACCTGTTTCCCACTGAATTTTTCTACAAATATCGAGAGGTCGAAATGACACTTTTATTGAAACAAATTTTTGCATTCCTAAGACTGCTCAACTCAGACACTGGCACCAACCAATTGGCAGCCGGCCTTACAATGGGACTGTTTTTGGGATTCTCACCCTTCCTTTCTTTGCAAACTCTTTTGTTTATTTTCGTTCTCTTCTTCTTTCGAATTCAAATTGGGGCTGCATTCCTAGCTTCTTTCTTTTTTAAATTCATCGCCTTTTTGTTCGATCCGCTCTCAGACTTTTTGGGCCGAATTGTTCTCGAAGCTGCCCCCCTCAGAGACCTTTGGGTCACTCTCTACAATATGCCGATCATCCCAATGACCCGATTCAATAATTCCATCGTCATGGGCTCATTTTTAACAGCTCTTGTGCTTTGTGTTCCCACCTACTTTGGATTCAAAGCCCTGATTTTTAAATACAGAGCCACTGTTGTTGCACGCATTAAAGAAACAAAAGTTTGGAAAGCCATCACAGCCACGAAGTTTTATAATTGGTACACAAGCTACGACAATCTTTATGGTGCTTAAACAATAAAGTGCCAGTTAGTTTATTTAATCAAAAAATTCAAAACACCAAAAGTTAAAGAGAGAAAAAAACATGAAAGAAAAAAAAGGCATCAATCGGTTCATCAGACTCGAAGCGATCATTCCCTTTGCCATCATTATTTTGATCATTACACTTTATACAAAATTCTTTTTTGATTCCCACATGAAGTCAGCTTTGGAGTGGGGCTTAACAAAAGCTATGGGAGTCGAAGTTAACATTCAATCCTTTCAAACAAAGATTTCAGATCTTTCTCTCAAGATTGAAAAAATTGAAATCACAGACTCTCAAATGCCAAAACAAAATGCGGTTCAAATCGGTGAGATTCGATTCTCTGCCCTTTGGGATGCTATTTTGCGTGCAAAACTTGTCGTCAACGAAGCTGCCATCGAACAAATCGAATTTGCCGTTCCCCGCAAATCGCCTGGATACGTGGCTCCTCCGGCTCCAGATGAGGACCCCAACGCTCCGGGCGCCCTCGAACAAGTGAAAGATAAAGCCCTCGGAGTTGCTCAGAACAAATTTGATAATAACGTATTAGGTGATGCTGCCAGCTGGTTAGGTGACACGAGCAAAGATCCTTTGGACGGCATTAAAGCAGACGTAAAATCAAAAGCAGTGATTGAAGCCTTCCAGACCGAAGTCGAAAACAAAAAGAAGCAGTGGGAAAAAAGATTTGCAGAGCTCCCTAAAGCTGAAGAATTCAAAGCTCTTGGAGACAGACTTGGAAAGGTCAAAACCTCTAACTTTAAAAATCCCGCAGAGCTCGCCTCTTCTCTCCAGGAAATCGAAAAAGTCATTAAGGAAGCAGACAAAAAGTATAAAACTTTGGATGGGGCCAATAAAGATCTCTCTGGCGACATTAAAAAAATCGAGTCTGAAATCAAATCCATCGATGCTCTAGTTAAAAATGACATCCAAGATTTAGAAAACCGCATTAAGCTTCCCAAGCTCGATACCCAGTCGCTTGCGACAGCCATCTTTATGTCTTACTTAGACCCTTACAAAGCTCAATTCTTTAAGTACAAAAAACTCGCTGATAAGTACATGCCTCCCAATTTAAAAAAGAAAAACACCGAGGAACCCGATCTTTCCATGCAACCTCGCCCACGGGCCAATGGTCAGTCCTACGAATTCGGAAAGCCTCAGTCCTATCCAGTTGTTTGGATCAAAAAAACGAAGGTCTCCTCTCAAGCTGGAACCTCACCCTACTCTGGCAACATCACCGGAGAGATCAGACACATCTCAACTAACCAGCTATTGACGAATCAACCGATTGTGATGGATCTCAAAGGGGACTTCCCAGCATCAAAAATTGAGGGCTTTCAGACCGTGCTCTCTTTCGACAATCGAAAAGCTGATAGCATCATCGATTTTAAGCTGTCGGTAAATTCCTATCCTGTTCAAGCACCCAAAGTGTTAATTGAATCAAAGGATATTGATCTGACTCTCGACAAATCTAATGGAAGACTCGAGCTCAATACCCAAATCCTCGGACTTAAAAAGTACACGCTCAGTTTAAAAAATTATCTGACTTCAAATCAATTCACAGTCGAAGCGCCACAAAAAATCGTAAAAGAAATTTTTGACAATGCTCTCGGAAATTTGCCCGAGATCACGCTCACGGCAAAAGCTGAGTCCGAGTTTCCAAATTTCCCACTCAATATAGATTCAAATCTTGGCCGAGAAATTGGTCAGGCCTTTGAAAAAGAGCTGAAAGCTCAAGTCGACAAGGCCAAAAAAGCCCTTCAAGAAAAAGTTGAGAAGGAAATTTCAAAGAACAAAGAGGCCCTAGAAAAGCAGGTCAACGAATTCAAAAACAAACTTCAAGGCGAGATCGACAAACTAAAAGCCCAAGCTGAGGGACAAAAAAAGCAGGCAGAAAACCAACTTAAAAGCTCAAAAGGATCATCAGAAAAGAAAGCTAAAGAGCAAGTCGGCAAAGAAGCAGAGAAAGCTCTCAAGAAACTTTTCGGCCGATAGCACTCTCAGTTAAGCCGTATAGATGAAGTTCTTTTCATCCGGCTTAACTTATCTGACTGCCAATCTGACTGCCAATCTCATTTCTATTTGTGATGAAAGTTTATTTTTTAACGATCGAACTGATAAACTCTTTGGCATCTGCACTCGACCAATCAACTGCACCAGATATTCTTTTGACTAACTTTTTATTCGAATCGTATATGTAGCTCTCTGGAAGCTTGTTTACTTGCCAATCTTGAATATATTTTTTTTCTGAATCCCAGACGATATGCATGTGTTTTAACTCTTTAGCTTCCGGAAATGACTTTAGAAAAACATCAATTTCACTCTTTACCGAGTCACCAGAGACTGCATAAACAACAGCATCACCATTCATAGACTTCACCATCTCAATCAGCTGAGGAAACTCTTCAACACAGGGACCACACCAGGAGGCCCAGAAATGAACAATGATGACTTTACTAGAATCCAAAATATCTCGTTTAACCCCATTGATATCTTCAAAAGACTGGACACTCAGCTGGCTGATATCAAATTTTGAGATTTCAGAGTCACCCACAGAATTCTTAGAATTAACAAAATAATTTACCGCCACAGTGATTATCAGAATCACTGGAATTAAGTAGATCAGCGGCTTTAAGTAGATATTCTTCATTCATGGTCCTTTTCATCGGCGATTCAATTGATCAAGTAATACCGAATCTCCTGAAAGCACGATTTATATTTGTGTTACCAAAATTATTGATACCCAGTTGATTCAAAAACTTAAATAAGAATAAACAAACGCTGCAGAAAACAAAAGAAAAAACCCAAAGACAGTTGGTCTTTGGGTTTAATTTGAACTTCAATTTATCTAAGCCTAATCCAAGTAACCAAGAGCTATTAAGCTCTTGATACAGATCTTGCTTTCTTTTTCGCTTTTAACGATTTCTTCTTTTTATCAGCTACCAAAGATGTAGAAACCTTTTTACCAGTTACTTTCTTTTTTGCTTTCGCTTTAGTCTTATCAGTCGCCTTTGCATCAGCAGCTTTATCTTCTTTGCCTGCTAGCTTTGACTTCCAATCGTAGTCAACGAACTCGATGAATGCCATTTCGGTTTGATCACCAGGTCTACGACCAATCTTAATGATTCTAGTGTAACCACCAGGGCGAGTTTGAAATCTCTTAGATAAATCATCAACGATAGTTGTCATTGCATCTTTGTTAGCGATTTTTGATAGAATCACTCTTCGAGTAGCAACATCACCTTTTTTGCCAAGAGTGATCAATTTCTCGATGTGTCTTCTGAGTTCTTTAGCCTTATCAACAGTCGTTTTGATACGACCGTGCTCAACTAAAGAAGTCATGAGACCTCTTAACAAAGCTCTTCTTGGTTTAGAAGTTCTACCGAAATGTTTAACTCTTCTTCTATGGGACGACATTTATCACCTCAAGTTATTGTGGCTGTTGTTCTCTTTTAGAGACCTGTGGAGCCGTGTTTGGATCCCAACCTACTGGTGGCCATCCGTCAATTTTCATACCTAGTCCAAGACCCATTTCAGAAAGAATCTCTTTGATTTCATTCAAAGACTTTCGACCGAAATTTTTAGTCTTTAACATTTCAGCTTCAGAGCGAACAACAAGTTCACCAATGAATCGAATATTAGCATTCTTTAAGCAGTTTGCAGATCGCACAGACAATTCAAGATCGTCCACAGATCTGAACAAGTTATCGTTCAATTGTGGAGATGAAGGGTCGCGCTTTTCCTCTTGAGGCTCCATAGCTTCGTCAAAAGTAAGGAAAATCTGTAACTGCTCTTTCATGATTTTTGAAGCCAATGAGATCGATTCTTCAGGCTTCAAAGACCCGTCAGTCCAAACTTCCAATGCAAGAGCATCGTAGTCTGTTCTTTGACCAACACGAGCGTTAGAAACACTGTAGTTAACTTTTCTGATGGGACTGAACAATGAGTCCACACCAATAAAGCCAACGGGCAGGTCAGACTCTTTGTTTTCAACAGGAACATATCCACGGCCGTAAGCCACGATAATTTCCGCGCTGAAATTAGCATTCGAACCCAAAGTAGCGATATGCTGATCCTTGTTTAGAATTTCAATCTTATCGTTTACAAGAATGTCTCCAGCAGTCACTTTACCAGGACCTTTTTTAGAGATCTTCAAAGTAACAGGCTCAGACGTGTACTGTTTAAATCGAACTTCTTTTAAATTTAAAATAATGTCTGTTACGTCTTCCAAAACATCTGGAATGGTCGTGAATTCGTGCAATACACCTTCAAAGCGTACAGCAGAAATTGCAGATCCCATCATAGAGCTCAAAAGAATTCTTCTTAAAGAATTTCCCAGAGTAACTCCGAAACCGCGCTCGAGTGGTCGAATAACAAATCGACCATAATCGTCACGCAATGTCTCTTTGTCGACCTCAAAACCCTTAGGTTTAATGAGATCTCTCCAGAATTTATAATAATGTTCTTGCATATCTATGGCCCCCGGTTGTGAATGACTAGCGAGAGTAGTACTCTACGATCATGTTTTCTTCTGATGGAACTGTGACTTCTTCTCGAGTAGGAAGATCCTTTACAAGACCTTTAAACTGACCGTGGTCAGCTTCCAACCAAGACGGCAAAGTTCTGCGACTAACAGCTTGAATAGCTGATAGCACACGAGTGTGTTGTCTTGATTTTTGGCTGAGCTCAATCTGATCGCCTTTTTCAACTAACAAACTAGGAATGTTTGCTTTTTTTCCGTTGAGAAGTACGTGATTGTGCTTAACAAGCTGACGAGCTTCTCGGCGAGAGTTCGCATACCCGAGGGTATACATGACATTATCCAGTCGCATTTCTAAGTTTCTGAGCAATGCCATTCCAGTAAGATCTTTAGACTTAGTCGCAACATAGAAATATCTACGAAATTGCTTCTCAGAAAGACCATACCATCTTTTAGTTTTTTGCTTTTCTCTTAGCTGCAAAGCAAAGTCTGAAAACTTAATTCTTTGCTGACCATGCTGCCCAGGGGGATAAGGGCGGCGTTCAAATGAACATTTGTCAGTGTAACAACGATCACCTTTTAAAAACAACTTTGTGTTTTCACGGCGGCAAAGCTTGCACACACTTTCATTAATACAACTCACGATAGACTCCTGTTAAATAATATTAGATGCGACGTCTTTTAGGTGGGCGGCAGCCATTATGTGGAATAGGAGTGATGTCTTTCATAGAAAGAACTTTCAAACCAACTCCGGCAAGTGCACGAATTGCAGGCTCACGACCAGCACCGGGACCCGTTAAGTACACATCCACAGCTCTCATGCCAGCTTCCATCGCTTTTTTCGCAGCATCCTCAGCAGCCATCTGAGCAGCGAAAGGTGTACCTTTTCGACTTCCTTTGAAGCCTAAGTGCCCTGCAGAGGACCAGGATACGGTATCACCTTTTGGATCAGTCATCGTTACAATGACGTTTCCAAATCCAGCTTGAATGTAGCAGTTACCTTGTGGAACGTTACGCTTAACTTTTTTCTTAACTACAGCTTTTTTTTCCATGTTCATAAATGATGCTTACTCAGTCAATTAGACAGCTTTTTTCTTGTTAGCAACTGTCTTCTTAGGACCTTTGCGTGTACGAGCATTAGTGCGTGTGCGTTGACCGCGCATTGGCAAGCCT
>CAZPBD010000018.1:0-30928 GCA_964584655.1 uncultured Pseudobdellovibrionaceae bacterium
CCATCAAACGTGTCAGAGAAACTGGGATCCGCGAGCAATTAAAAAAACTCGCACTTGAGATGAAAGAAAATCCTCAAGCTGACACAGTTGAAAAAATGAAACAGCTGCAAACTGAAATGCGTGAATTGAAAGATAAGTAATCAAGGGGTCATATGAGTAATATTAATTCTGGAATCAAAGAACCGCTCCGAGTTCTCACAGTCGCAGAACAAGAGGCTTTGATAAAAGAAGAAGTCCAGAAGTTCATCAAGCTTGCGAAAGACAAGCCATTTTTCACAATGGAAGAAGTGAACGAACTTCTTCCACCTGAATTCATCGCAGCCAGTGCTCTTGATTTATTCATGCATGGCCTAGAAGCCAACAGCGTTGTGATCAAAGATACCACTGAAAATAAATCCGGCGATGATTCAGAAACGTTCTTAGCTAACGCTGACAATGAAGAAGAAGAAGCAGACGAAGATGAAATTGCGGAAGCTGAAGATGTCAAAGGTAACGATCCTGTCAGGCTCTATCTTCGTAAAATGGGTTCAGTTTCATTACTGACTCGTGAAGGTGAAGTTGAAATTGCAAGACGTATCGAAAAAGGAGAGCGAGAAATCGTTCGTGCCATTTTGATGTCTCCGCAAGGAACTTGGGAAATTATCAATCTTGGTAAACGACTTGATGAAGGTCGTATCAAGGTGAAAGCCATTTTCCGTGGTCTTGAAGATGAAAACATTCAGTACGACGAAAAAGAATACATCGATAAAATTCACCAGTTGATCGGCATCGTTACTCAATACCAAAATGAAACTAAAAAATTCTTTGAAGTCTTACGACGCGAAGATATCAATCAAGCCACTCGTGATAAGACCACTGCAGATCTTCGTGAAATCAACGAAGTCTTGATGGCCAATTTCGAAAGCATTAACTTCAATCGTAAAACAATTAACCGTGTTGTGATTAAGTTTAAGAACCTCGTGGGTCGCATGGGAACACTTCGAGGTCGTATCAAAGAAGGTACGACTCGTACGTTCTCTAAAGACATTCCAACAATGGTTGAGCGTTTGAAAGTCATTGAATCAAACGAAAAAGAATTGCTCAAAACGACTAAAGATACCGGTCTTTCCTACAACAAGTTCAGATCCTATGTACATTCGGCTCAAGATGCTCAGCAAAGACTCGAGCGTTTGGCAGTTGATACCGAAATGAACTTCCGTTGGATTCAAGACACTTACACCGCAATCTGGAAGGGTGAAAGAGAAGCCGACGCTGCAAAATCAGAACTCGTTGAAGCCAATCTTCGACTTGTGGTCTCCATTGCAAAAAAATACACCAACCGGGGTCTTCAATTTTTGGATTTGATCCAAGAAGGTAACATCGGTTTGATGAAGGCTGTTGATAAGTTCGAATATCGCCGTGGTTATAAGTTTTCAACTTACGCCACTTGGTGGATCCGACAGGCGATCACTCGCGCCATTGCCGATCAGGCTCGTACAATTCGTATTCCAGTTCACATGATCGAAACCATCAACAAGCTTGCCAGAACTAACCGATACTTGGTTCAAGAATTGGGTCGCGAACCCAATCCTGAAGAGATCGCAGTGAAAATGGACATGCCTGTTGAAAAGGTTCGAAAAGTTTTAAAGATCGCAAAAGAACCCATCTCTTTGGAAACACCAGTGGGTGAAGAAGAAGATTCTCACTTGGGTGATTTTATCGAAGACAAAAAAGTGATCAACCCATCAGAGGCCATCGTTAACTTGAACTTAGCCGAGCAAACACGCCGGGTTCTGTCGACGTTGACTCCACGGGAAGAAAAAGTTCTTCGTATGCGCTTCGGTATCGGTGAAGAGTCCGACCACACTTTGGAAGAAGTGGGTCAAGACTTCAACGTGACTCGGGAACGTATCCGACAGATCGAAGCCAAAGCCCTTCGTAAACTCAGACATCCAAGTCGCTCGAATAAACTGAAGACATTCGTTGATTCGTGATTTGACAGGAATGTGTGAATCGTAACATTGCATCAAAGCCGAGGGTTGGACCTTCGGCTTTTTTGTTATACGTTGATCGTGCTTTTACAAAGTGGGGAGCTAGCTTAGTTGGTTAAAGCAGCCGGCTCATAACCGGCGGACCGGGTGTTCGAATCCCTCGCTCCCTACCATTTTTAATTTTACTAGCCTTTCAATGCTGACTTTGTGGCTATGCAATTTTTCTAAACCCATTCCTCAAAAACTTGAAAATTCTGTGGCCTCAGCTAGAAGTGACTCAACAGAGGTGCTTATGAAAAATGTATTGTTGAGCTTAATTCTTTTACCTTTCTTCTCATTTGCCAGCCCAGAATTATCACCTTCATTGCTGGATCGAACTGCACAGATCGAAGGTTTTGGAGCTATTAAATTCCGCGCCCCAATCGTAAAAAGTGATGCTTTCCCGATTCTACTTGTTCACGGAGTCTATGGCGGCGCCAGCCACAGAACGTTTCGCCAAATCCTCCCACTCTTAGATCAAGCGAATCAAAATGTGTACATTCTCGATCTGCCAGGAGTTGGTGATAGCGAAAAGTCCAAAAGACCTTACAAAATAGAAGATCTGGATCTGTTCTTAGAGAGATTTATAGCGACAGTTGTTAAAGAACGAACCACAGTCGTCGCCGAATCGCTCATGACAGCTTCTGCTCTCAAGGTTTCTTCTTTGCGCCCTGATTTAATCCGAAGACTTATATTGCTGAATCCATCTGGCGTCTCTTCTTTGGATTCACCGCCGTCAGGACGTGAGCAGCAACTTTACGATCGTCTATTTAACGATGAAGTTGCAAGCACTCAGTTTTATCAAAATTTACTAGTTGATAATTCACTCAAATATTTTTTGAGATTTGGATTTTATGATGATTCGTTAGTAAATGAATCACTGCTCAATGATTTCCGGGTCATGAGAGAAAATATTGATCAAAAATATTTAACTCTTAGCTTTGTAGGTGGCCAGCTCTATCGTCCGTTTAAAGATTCATCGGAGAATAGCTTTGTTCCAACACTTTTAATCTTTGGTAAAGAGTACGAAAATTTTGGTGACAACAAAGCGTCAACAGCGTCTGACTTTAAAGCTATCAGGCCTGATTTTGAATATTTAGAAATAGAGAAGAGCGGATCCTCTGTGCAGCGCGAGAAGCCTGTCGAAACCACTCAGGCAATATTAAATTTTTCGGTTAAAGATTAATTGATGAATTACTCATTTTTGCTTCAAGTATTTTTAGTGCAGATTTTGTTTTGTTCTTTTAGTTATGCTTGGAATGCTGAAACGAGTTGCTCGCATCTTAAAAAAGATGCTGAGTTAGCAAACAGCTACTATGTCAATTTTACGATCAAGGCGAGTACAGATAGCAACGCGTTTCTAAAAGTACTGTCAGTCATCGTCGCTGATGGCTCCAATTATGTTTATTTCCAAGAAGGCCAGAATCCTACAAAGGAAACTGTTGTCCTCTCAAATGTGACTTTGAGGTCCAATCAGCCCCATCAAACGAATCATGTGGTTTTGCAAATTCTTGAAGAACCACAGAATCTAACCCCTCCCTATCAGTTCGAAAATTTATCGATGATTGAATTTACTCAGAAAGTTTCTATTGTTGGTCTTAATTTGGATTTAAGTGAAATTAATCTGGATTGCTCAACCATAGAAACATTAGATCAGAAGTGATCAAGAGGTTTGATTACTTCACACTGTTCATCATGATCTGATGCAGAATCGACGAGCTTCCATAAACGCCTTCGGTGAATTCCAGAATCGGGGAATTTGACTTCAAATGAACAGTCAGAGTTTCCTGTAGCCATTTTTCCACTGTAATCCTGCTGGCAGATTCCCATAGTCCGAATTCCATGCGTGCCATCTGTAAATAAATAAGTTGATCGAGTCTTTGTTTATAGTTCTTTGCCAAGGTTTCGGTTCCTGGTTCATTAAAGTGATTCGAGGCAAACGAGTTTTGCTCTACAATTTCTTGAAATTTTTTTGCAGGCAATTTTTTGAAAACTAATAATTGTCTTAATACTTCGCTGGGTAAAGTCCCCATGATGCTTCGTTGAACCTCTGATAATTCTGGCCGAAACATTCCCAGAAGTTGAACTAATGTTTGAACAGGCTGTTCAGAATTTAAGAAGTCGTTTTTGATCATTTGATTTTTTTCATAACTTCTATGAACACCACCGCCGAAATCGATAAGAAATGAATCATAGCCTTCAACCAATTTTTGAGCTTGGTTGTTCAATGCTTTTGAATCAAGACTTTGAAAGAATTGAACATACTCGTAAAATGGAATTCGCTTTGTCCAATTCTTTACTTTTGGAAAAAGGAGAAAATCATGAAGTGCTTCAATTTTTGTGGGATCTGCCAATGTCAGAAGTTCAAGCGCATAAAAAAGTCGACGGCTGAAGTAAATTGGGTACTTATCTAATTCCGGAAGTTTCTCGATCATTTTCAGCAAAACAGCTGCATACTTAGGGTTTTGAATGAAGCTAACAAAATGAGAAGCATCGTGAATCGAATCCATCAACGGAAAGCGTCCTTTTTTAAGTCCTGCCAGCACCGCTCTGAATGGGATATTAAAAAGTTCTTCTGATTTTAAAAATCGATAGCCTGCATCGGTTGGCCAGGGATCAATTCCTGGTGTTACTAGCAGAATTTCACTATCACCACGGATCATCACAACGGCAGGAAGAATGATTTCTTTTTTTGGAACTTTACTAATTTTCAGTTCTTGAATGTAGCGATCTAGGAATTCAACAAAACTCACGACAGTCAGGGAATCATCAGATTTTTTGACAAACAGTTTTTTTAGAAGAATGGATTTAAGATTACCACCGGATTTATCACTGATGATGTGGTTCCATTCAGCTGTGATTTCGGATTGCCACTTCGACTGAAGAGCCTCTTCATGCTGCTCTTTAAAAGTTTGATCGTATTGCTTCTGAACTTCCGTCAGTGCAATGGCCGCATTGGCTTTGACAGATTGCTTGCAACTTTTCCCATTTACGGCACCAGCGGTAGCTAAAGACAAAAGAATGAGGTTTAAAACGAGAAAGCTCTTCATACTCAAATGCTGAGCAAGGTTTAGACCTATTTTGATTCTCATTCTGAGACAGTCTCAATTTGAGAACACACATGTGTAGGGAGTTGACGAGTGTCATTGATTATTCAATTGCCTAATCTACCAATGGATCTCAATGGTTGGACCTGTTTTTTGCATATTTAAACTCATGAGTTAAACGAAAAAGAATCCATTTGATTTTGAAATGCAGCCTAAAAGGTTTGGTAGGCACAGGTCTTGTAGTATCATTAAGTACGGGGGTCATCAGTATGTCTCAATTTGTTAAATCTCTAATCCTTGTATTATCCAGCTGTTTTCTAGTTGTCGCGTTCCAGAATTGTGGTCAACCGGGAAGCGTCAGTGCTGCCACTGACTTATCTAAAGCTCAAGGTCCACTTGTTGTTGATGTGGTTGGTGAAATGCAGAACCAACAACCTCCAGCTGCAGTGGTGCCACCAGCGCCTGCTCGACATGAAGAGGAGCGACACAACGCTCGAAGAGATGATCGACGTGGCGGGTACGATGACCCTGATGATGACCACGATGAAGTTGAATACGACCGTGATGATGTTCGTTATGATAATGAATTGGAAGACGTATTGAATAATTACGCCTGTAATGAGCGGTCAAACTCTCATGGATCTAAAAGCAAAAAAGTTTTGATTTGTCACTATCCTCCAGGAAATGCTTCTGCTCGACATGAGTTATGCATCAGTCGAAGTGCTTTAGACGCACATCTCAATCACGGTCATGGTAGTGAAGCCCATCAAGATCACCTTGGAGAATGTGAAGACTCTGAATAGTAGTTTTGTTTATAAAATTTAGAATTTAAGAAGCCATTCTGCTGTCAGGATGGCTTTTTTTATTTGAAAGAATCACAAGTGCTGATGAGCTCGATTGTGTGATGAGCTTTTTTCTTTAGCCTTGCAGTGACTGTTTCAGTGCACCCTTTTAGTTTGATCTTATATTCTGTCATCTCTCGATTAAAATAAGTCATTTTTGCCCACTCAATGAATTCATTTCGAATTAATTTAGTATTTAAATGATCAAGAATTATTTTTTCATCTGAGTTAAATCCATCAGCAGCTAGATCCTGACTTGTGCACAGGTCTACTAAGGGTATGGGTTGAGTTTGAAAATTCAGAAGTTGATCACTTCTTTCAGTTCCATAAAGGCCCACCACTTGAGCCATTTCACTTTGATCCAAAGGCTTGTAGGGACGTTTATAATTCCAGCCGTAACCCCAACGAAAAGTTTGAGAACTGTCAGGTCCACCAAAATATTTCACTGCTAAAGCAAAACTATCACCTATCTCTTTAAATCCTTTTTTTGCAATACATTGTCCCAGCTCATTATCAGCTGCTTCACGCTGTTCGGCCGTTCCGCCCATCCAGTAGTGAGTATCATGAATCACACAGCACTGAACCCAAGCCTGACTTTTGCCAGTCATAGGAATTCCATCCGGAGACAAGCTGCATCCATCAGAGGTGAAAGGTCGTAGGATTTTATCAGTTCCAATTTTCAGTTGCTTCGCTAATTGTGGCCCTGCCATAAAGCCGGATAAAGCACTCATTCGTCCCAGCTCTTGTATGTCCTCTGGTTGACAAGACATTGTGGGTTGAAATTGGTATTGAAGACGATTTTCTTGAGAGGGTGTTCGAACCTGCTGAGTTGAACAACCCATTGAAAAAGTAAATATCAAAAAAAGGAGAAGCATTTTAAAGTGTGGGCTCACAACAAAAGAATAAACCGATCAAACTTGAACTTAAAGTCTAGATATCATCAATACTTTAAGTTAGTTTGATCCAGATCGAGGGAGATCTTGTTGGGACCTATCCAGATTCTTTATGAAGACCAAAGTTACGTCGCCATTCATAAGCCGGCAGGATTACTCGTTCATCCTTCGAAAATTGATTCCCATGAAAAAATCACAGCTGTGCAGATTCTTCGTGAGCAATTACAAAAGCAAATTTTCCCAGTCCATAGGCTTGATAAGCCTACATCAGGAGTCATGATATTCGCTCTTAATTCAATAGCTGCAGAGCAACTTGCATCACAGTTCAGAGTGAATGAAGTGCAGAAAAAGTACATAGCTCTTGTTCGGGGTCATTTGAAGCAAGAACAACTTTTGGATTACCCATTGAAAGAAGAGTTGGATGCGATTGCAGATAAACATTCTTCTCAAGAAAGGACTGCTCAGCAAGCTCAAACTTGGCTTCATCCCGTCGAGTACATTGAAATTCCCGTTAGGGTCGATCGCTATCCAACAACAAGATATTCCCTTGTCTATGCTTCGCCTAAAACAGGTCGCAAGCATCAGATCAGAAGACATCTTCGGCATCTGAATCACCCCATCATCGGAGATGTGGCGCACGGGTGTGGAGAACACAATAAATATTTTGAACAACGATTTCAAAAAAGAAGATTATTTTTGAGTTGTTTGCAGATGACTTTTTTTCATTTCGAATTAAATAAGTCCATTTCGGTTCAATCAGAAATTTGTGAAGATTTTAAAAATGTCCTTCAAGATTTAGGTTTTAAATATGGTCATTGAAAGGAAAAGAAAAACAAAAGAGCCTTGTGCCGGATGTTTTTTGCATCTCGATCTTTGTATTTGCTCAGAAATTAAAACATTGGATTTAAAAACCAGATTAACACTGATTGTGCATTACAAAGAGTTAAAAAAAACGACAAACACGGGTCGACTGGCAATCAAGTCCCTGTTGAACAGTCAAATGCTGGTCCGAGGTGAAATAGGAAAACCTACTGACTTAAGTGATCTCATCAGTGATCAGTATCAATGCCTTCTTTTTTATCCTTCCAAAGATGCAGTCGAACTCGATCAGGATTTTCTCAAAAAATTTTCAAAACCTATACACTTGTTAGTTCCCGATGGAAGCTGGCGCCAAGCAAGTAAAGTGCACACTCGTCATACAGAGCTTAGCTCTATTCCTCGAGTGATGATTAAAGATCTCAATTTGGCGACTCAGCATTTAAGACGTGAAAATTCACAAGAAGGAATGTCCACATTAGAGGCCATTGCAAAAGCGATGAGAGTGATCGAAGGTGAAGAAGCGTTTGAAGTCCTTTTGAATCTTTATAAAGCTAAATTAAAAAACACACTGATCGGTCGAGGACAAAATAGGGAGCTTGCATGAAGCCAGACGTAAGGCCTGATAAAAAAACTGTTTTGAAAGATTCTATTTTGGCTTTTCTAGTCCCGACTTTGGTCAATAAAATGTTCATGCTTTATTTCGGACTCAATTACTCAGAATTTCCCGGAGAAGGTTACGGTTACGGATTAGTCGCATCGATCTTGTTTTTGATTTTTTCACTCGTACGACTGGTCTGGAAATATAGAAATGTAGAGGATCTTTAAATGACGACAAATGAATTGATCATAGAAGTAATTGGCTGGATTTCGACAGGCACATTTTTACTTTCAATTGTTCTTCCACAAAGAGTGAGCCTTCATCAGTGGGGTGTCTTCACTTCAATCACTACTGGTATATACGGATATGCTCACGGTGCTACTGCAATTTGGGTCAAGTGGTTGATTGCATTTTTCTTTCACCTTTACATGTTTTGGAAAATACAAAAGACTTATAAGAAGGATGTTCAATCATAAAATTTCAAGACGAAATTTATTAAAAGTTGCCGGATTTTTTACCATCACTCCATGGCAAGCTCAAAAGGATTTGGATCTTAGCAATTATCCCACAGAGTCCGTTCGAGTCTTGCAATCAGTCACCTCTCGGGATTCGACTTTATTAATTGTTCTCGCTCATCGAACTTCTGAAATTCAAATTTCAATTCGTGCAAAATTCAAAATTGAAAAGGTAGATCTTGGATTGGGCGAATATATACTTTATCAAATTTTAGTCACGGACTTGAGTCCAGGCGTGCGATATCGATTAGAAATATTTGATAAAACTCATAGCAAATTTCATTCTCGGTATTTTAAATCACTCGACACCTCGAATCCGTCTCCGAAAATTGCATTCATGACATGCTCTAGCCACCGAGGTGCCGAGCCCCAAAAAGTCATGTTTGAAAAATTAGACAATGAAAAACCAGATCTGATTCTGTTTCCTGGTGATTTGGTTTACGCCAATAGTTCGATGGATACTGTTTTGGGAAGACCTGCAAAACCATCAGAGGCCTACACAATTTATTGTAAAACATTTTTAGATTTGGATTTTTATTCTCAAGATAATTTAATTCCAGTTTTTTCGAGTTGGGATGATCACGATTTAGCTTTTAATAATTCAGAGTACAATCATCCAAATCTTTCAATCATGACTCGAATATTTCGATCCTTCTACCCAGCAGACAGCAGAGTATCAGGAATCGAGACCGGCCCGGGTGTATCCTACAGCTTTGAAGCCTTTGGATCTCGCTTTACTTTTTTAGACGTCAGAACTTTTTTAGATAAACAACGAAGAATTTTTTTAGGTGCAGAACAATTGAATTGGGTCGCGGAAAAAATTAAAAACACCCAAAGTCCTCACTTCATTATTTCAGCTCTGCAATATTGGAATTACGGAAGATTGGCAGAAAATTATCAAGCCATTGCTCCAGTGGAATTTGATCGCTTTTTATCTTTTGTGAAAGGCTCTCCTGTCCCAACTGTTTTTTTGTCAGGAGATGTGCACTACTCTCAGGTTCAAAAATTATCGGAAAACGATCTGGGTTATCAAAGTTATGAAATTTCATCCAGCGCGCTCTTCAGTCTGTCTGCAAGGGCCTATGGATTGCGCAGTAAAGAAAAAGGGCAGCTGCATTACTACGGCTACCCCAATTTTTTAATTTTTGAGAATATCAATTTTAACAGTCAAACGATTCAAGCAAAAGTTCGATGTGTCGCGGAAAAGACAAGCAACGAATTTAGTTTTCCGTTGCAGGTCAGTTACAAAAAATAAAACTTAGTCTTCGGAATCTTCTTCCTCTTCTTCTTCATCGTCCTCATCATCTTCGTCTTCTTCTTCGTCCTCATCGGCAGAGCCTTCTGAATCGATACGGATGAGCCAACCCTCTTCGTAGGGATCTTCCATGATGATAGAAGGATCCTCGATCACTTGAGAGTTCACTTCGAGAACGACGCCATCAACTGGTGAATAGATATCAAGAGGTCCATCGCTAGTTTCAATTGTACCAACAACAGCTTCTGCTTCAACCTTTTCACCTTCTTGGCTAATTTCGATGGATGAGATCTCATCAAAATCTTCGAGCGCCTCTTCATTGATTCCGATCGTGATGACACCATCTTCATCCTGCATCCACATTGAGCCCATATAATTACGACGTTCGCTCATAAAAAATCCCTTCAAATGAATTGCCTTGAACTTGGTTACTCTAGTCAAATTTATGTGATTCGAGAAATCAATATCAGCATATAAACTTGATAACGCACCTAGGCCTGAGCCTTTACTCCAGAGTGATGTTTCTGGTACACACTCAGTTCTTTCGAAAACTGGATACTTTATCAATTTCAGAGGGGGAATTGGTGATGAATTGCGTTTTTGTCTACGGCTCTATGGCCGAAGGCATGGTTCATTTTAAAAAAATACAATCGGCTGTACTTAAAATCGACAAGGCAAGTGTGGTGGGCTCGGCTTATCAGTTAGCCTGTGGATATCCGGTCATTCTAAGTGAAGGTACCGACCACTTGCCCGGTCAGGTCGTCGAATTAAAGTCACCCGATTTTTTAATTCCTCTTTTAGATGAGTTTTATGGATTTTCAGTTTTTGATCCAAGCAAAAGCCTTCACTTCAGACAAGAAATTAAAGTGAAGACTGACAGTGGTGAAGAGGTCACCTGCTGGACTTATTTTTTAAATCCTAAGAAGTTGCCTACCAACGCGAAATCCATTCCCTCTGCTGTTTGGGAAGAAAAACTCAAATCTCCAAAGTTTATGGATCAACTGACAAGTCGACAAATTCAGTTCATCCAAAAGCTCAGTCGAATTTCTGGTCGCGAGGTGGTTCCCATTGATTTACCTCTCTACCGAGAACTTATGAGCCTTGAGTTGATTGTAGACAAAGGACGCCGTCTTGCTTTATCTAAGTTTGGACAAGAGGTGTGCCGTTACTTACCAGACTCCCAACTTTAAAATTGTATTAGTAGAACCAGAAATTCCTCAAAATACTGGAAACATTGGGCGCACGTGTGTCGCCACCAATTGTGAACTTCATTTAGTTGGTGAGCTTGGCTTTGAAATCACGGATGCTCAGTTAAAACGTGCAGGCTTGGATTACTGGCCTCATCTTCGATGGTTCCAGCATAAAACCTATGAAGATTGGTGGGCTCACGTTGAGAATCCAGAACGTGTGTTCTTTACTTCTGCTTTTGCCCAAAAAAAGTACACCGATGTTAATTATCAAAAAGGGGATTGGTTGGTCTTTGGGAAAGAGACAAAGGGATTAGATCCTGCTATTCTTCAAAAACATCAGGATCGATCGCTTCTTATTCCACTTTTGGGTCCAGCTCGTGGACTCAACTTAGCAACGGCGGTCGCTGTGGTGGCCTACGAAGGTGTTCGACAAATTGGAGTCTAGACCTATGAAAAATTCGGCTCAGTCAGTGCTTTTTTTTATGATCGTTTCCTTTTTGCCTGTGATTCCTATCTTTACAAGCTTTGCTGATCTTAGAAATTCAGTGGTTCTAGACCAGAAGTTAATTTGGGAAAGTGGAAAGCTGGACCAAATCAAACTTCCAGAGATGGGTCCCTTAAACTACGAATTTCGTTTGGAATCTGCGGAATCAAAATGGGAACCCGTCATTCATGCTCAATTCAAAATTTTAGACGACAAGCAGCAGACTTTGGCCGAAAGTCCAAGCCAAGGTCTGGAGTGGAATTTGGTTCGCCCTTTCTTAGAATTTAAAAAGGCCTCGGAATCTATCGTTCCTCAGACTCTTGAAATTAAGTTTTTAAATTCGAATCCTGAAAAGCACGAGATCAGACTTAAAATTTCAAAGGACCGCTCTCAGATCCTGAACAAACACACTCGACTTTTTGTGATCCTACTTGCCCTCAGTCTGGGATTGTCGCTGCTGGTATGGAAGCCATTTCTAACCGTCGAGGGCAGTCCAAATTCCTAACAAATGACGCTGACAGACCTTGCCGCGCCTACAGGCCGGGGCTATTCTGATGCGACTTATGGCAACAAGTTTACTTACAAAATTATTCGGTACCAAGCACGATCGTGACATGAAAAAGTTGAAGCCCCTAGTTGATAAAATCAACAGCTACGAGGCTCAATATCAAACTCTAAGTGACGATCAACTCAAAGCAAAAACAGTCGAGTTTAAAAACCGAATCGCAAAAGGCGAATCAACTGATTCCCTTCTGCCAGAAGCTTTTGCGGTTTGTCGAGAAGGCTCGAAGCGTGCCTTAGGAATGCGACACTACGATGTGCAATTAATCGGTGGAATTATTCTTCATCGTGGCACCATCGCTGAAATGCGAACGGGTGAAGGTAAAACTCTGGTCGCCACTTTGCCTGTTTATTTGAATGCTCTCACAGGTCGTGGAGTTCACGTTGTCTCTGTGAATGACTATCTGATCAAGCGTGATGCGGCCTGGATGGGGAAACTTTATAATTGGTTGGGATTGTCGACCGGAATTATTTATCACGGGCTTAATGATGACGAAAGAAAAGCCGCTTACAATTGTGACATCACCTACGCCACTAACAACGAATTGGGTTTTGATTATCTTCGCGACAACATGAAGTACGATTTGGAAGATTACGTTCAGCGGGAATACCACTTCGCAATTGTGGATGAGTGTGACTCAATTTTAATTGATGAAGCTCGGACACCATTGATTATTTCAGGACCTGCAGAAGCTTCGACCGATAAGTATTATACGATCAACAAAGTCATTCCTCACTTGGAAAAAGAGAAACACTTTACCATCGAGGAAAAATCCAAAACAGCGGCTTTGACTGAAGAAGGTATTACAAAACTTGAGCAACTTTTAAGTGTTGGGAATCTTTATGATCCTGAACACATTGAAACACTCCATCACGTGTATCAGGCGTTAAAGGCTCACCAAATTTATCGACGAGATGTCGAATACATGGTCATGAATAATGAAGTTGTGATTGTGGATGAATTTACGGGTCGTTTGATGCCAGGCCGTCGCTGGAGTGATGGTCTACACCAAGCCATCGAAGCTAAAGAAGGCGTTGAAGTTAAAAATGAAAATCAAACTCTAGCTTCCATTACTTTCCAAAATTATTTTAAAATGTATTCAAAACTTTCTGGTATGACTGGAACTGCTGATACAGAAGCTGTCGAGTTCAAAAAGATTTACGATCTGAATGTGTCTGTTATTCCAACTAATAAGCCCATCGCCAGAGCGGATAAAGACGACGTTGTTTATAAAGATCAGAACGCAAAATACAGAGCTATCGTTAAAGACGTAAAAAGCCGAGTCGAAAAGGGCCAGCCAATTTTGATCGGAACTGTCAGCATCGAAAAATCAGAAACCTTGAGTTCTTTTTTGAAAAAAGAAGGCATCAGACATGACGTTTTGAATGCAAAAGCCCACGAGCGTGAAGCAGAAATCGTGGCTCAAGCAGGACGTAAAGGTGCGATCACAATTGCAACCAACATGGCAGGTCGTGGAACCGACATCATGCTTGGTGGAAATGCAGAAGTGATGGCGAAAAAAACGGTGGCTGAAGACAGCCCCGAATTTGCTGAAACTTTAGCAAAATTTAAACAGCAGTGTGAGCACGAGAGAAATCATGTGGTTCAAGCAGGTGGCCTGTACATCGTAGGAACTGAAAGACATGAATCACGACGTATCGATAATCAACTTCGAGGACGAGCTGGTCGTCAGGGTGATCCCGGAGAATCTTGTTTTTATCTCGCTCTTGATGATGATTTGATGCGAATTTTTAATGGTGAAAGAATTCAAAAAATTATGGGAATGCTGAATATCCCAGAGGACGAGCCTATCACTGCTAAGATGGTCACTCGATCTATTGAAGGTGCTCAGCGAAAAGTAGAAGGTCATCACTTTGAAGTCCGTAAAAACTTACTTGATTATGACAACGTCATGAACTTGCAAAGGCAAGCCATCTACACCATGAGACGCAATATCCTAGAAGGTAAGAACATCGAAAGAACAGTTCTTGATATGCTGGGTGATGTGACTTCAGTTATTTTAGATAATTTTGTTCCCGACACTGGCAAGCGTGAATCATGGAGTGTTGAGGGTCTAACAAATGCTCTTCAACAACAATTCGGTTTGAGATTTGATTTTAAAAATGAAGCGACAGCTGAGTTCATCACAAAAACTGTGGGCGATCAGGTTAAGACCAGCTACGAGCGACAAAAATCAACGATGGGTCCCTACTATGAACAAATTATGAAGATGATTTTGCTTCAAGCCATCGATCAAAGATGGAAAGAGCATTTGCAAATTATCGATAAACTCAAAGAAGGTATTGGCCTTCGAGGTTATTCTGGTAAAGATCCGATTATTGAGTACAAAAAAGAAGCCTACACTGCTTTTGAAAAACTCAATGATGTGATCAAAGGTGACGTCATTGAAAAAGTGATGAAAGTACAAATCGTAGCTCAACAAGCCGAGCAAGCTCTCGAGAGCCTCCGGCCGGAAGAAGCCGATATGGACGATCTCGATTTTCAGCATCGATCAGCTCCCTCAATCACTCAATCCAACGGTCTCGAGCAGCAGGGATCTTCAAATGGTGGACCTCAGACTCGAAAGATAGTCATGGGTCGAAGATCTGAAAGTGATCAAGACGAGCCTAAGATGAATCGGTCTGATCGCAGAAGATTAGAAAAAAATAAAAGGAAATAAATTTTGGCCAGTTGCCCAAAATGTCTCGCAAGTATCGACATCCCATCACAATTCTTTGGTGGGCTGTTCACTTGCCCTAAATGCCAAGGTGTTTATTTTTTAGGATTTGATGGTACGCCCGAGCAAAGTGCGCCTCACGAGCCTCCACCAGAACGACACGAACCTCCAATAGATTCAATAGTCGCCGAGCCAGCCTATCAGCAACAGCCGACACACTACGAGAACCCACCAGAAGCGATTGAACAGAACTTAGAGCCACAATCCGCTGACCAACCTCAAAACCAATATGAAAATTATAGCGAGCCTCAAGAGATACCCAACTATGACCAGCCTATTCAGCAAAATCCAGTGATGGGTTTAGACGACGTGGTCAGGTATGCTAATACAGATGCAACCTCATCGCCTTTATCTTTTAAAGTTTGTATCCAGGGCTTAGATCTTGTGCAAAACATCAACGAGCTCAAAGAAGTTTTGTCTGACAGCAAATTGCAAATCAAATTTGAGGATCTTCGAAAAAGTATTCAGAATGGGCAGTTAATTATCGACAAAATTCAGCCTGCGAAAGCAGCCATTCTTGCACAACGACTTCGGGCTCTTGATTTAAAAATGATATGGGAGCAAAGAATTTATGATTAATTTAGTTTTAATTTTAGTCACTAGCTTTTCTGTATTTGCCGAAGAGGCTGAAAAACCGGCTGAGGTTCCAGTGGAAAGCTCCCGTGCAGCAAACGAACTGATGGCTTTAGAAAAGCAAGTGGCAGCTACTGCTGCGAAAGTGGCGGGTAAGGAAGCTTCCGTGATGAGTTTAATTAAACAAAAAAAAGTTGAAACTGACCCTGAAAAAGTGGCCGAAACGATTAAGATGCTTCAACAAGAACACAATGACTTAAAACAATTGATCAAAGAGCATGACCAGCAACTCACAGTATTGAAATACCGATTTCCCGAGCGTGGTTCGACTTACGATCGAAAGTACAAACGCTTTAGCTCGAAAAGTTTAGAGCAAATGGAGCAAGCAGTGGGGGTCGAAAAGCACCTTTACGATGCCCGGAAAAAAGTGAAGAAGGTTTACGGAGTTGATACCAGAAGCACTGGGAAAAAGCCCGAGAGCGAATCAAAAACTCAGCAGAATTCGATTCTAAATCCGACTGTTATTTCAAAGTAATTTAGCGAATGGGTTCAAACTGAGGAACAACGCGCACTTTGTCCTCTTTTCTAACTTTTTTCTCGAAACGAGCCTCTTCGATGGCAGCTTCGTTTCTTGAATTGACAATATCTTGATAGGTCAAAATATCTTGAATCGCATTTTGTCGATCAACGTAGGCCGCTTGTTTTTCGGCTGGAGCTTCATAGGGTTCACCCACGTAGGTGGCAAGGCCGTTTGTAAAATGGATCTCTTTTTCAAAGCGCATATCATCATGATAATAAACGATGAACCAGCGGTCTTTTCCATGAAATCTAGTGACGGCACGAGGGCCACCAATGGCTTCTAAAACTTGGTCTTTATCCATTCCTGTTTTTACGCTTTCAAACGCTTTGTTCATATTGGTTTGGCAGCCAGAAAAAACGAGAGCGGCGAATAGCAGGCTTAAGAGATGAATTTTCCCCATAGAATTAGGTTATCTGAGGTGCGCAAGATTTGCACTTTGAATTCAAGATTGAATCAAAATGAGACGATGTTTACATCCACTCTACAGCCACAGCAGTCATCGATAAACCTCCACCAGAGCCAACAAACATCAGTTTGTCCCCAGACTTCAATTTTTTATCTTGAACCGCATCAGCTAGGCACATGCCGATTGAGGCACTGCCTGTATAACCATAGGATTGCATAATCAAATGAGCTTTTTCGCGAGGTAGTTCAAGTCTGTCCATGGTTTCATAAATGCTCTGAACATTAAATTGCGTGATAAAAAAGTGATCAATTTCACGGTAGTTCCAACCGGCCATTTCAGACGCTTCTTTCACTAAACCGGGCCAGTAATTACCGTTAGTTTCAGGTGGAATTCTTTTTGGAAACGAAAGCAGATGTTCCTTCTTATCTAAAACATCTTGGTTGAAGGTCTTATATGATCCACCTGCGTAGATTCCCATATAATCATGAAATTCACCCAGTGACTTATAGGTGGCGGCTTTAATGCCTGTGGATTTATCTGTGGATTTTAAAACCACGGCACCAGCCCCATCAGCAAATAGAGTCGCAATTTTATAGTCTTCAAGATTCAGCCATTTGCTCATGGCATAAGCGCCAACAACTAGAACATTCTGAATTTTTGAGTCTGTTTGAATATACCTTCGAGCTGTATCCAGAGCTGTGACAAAGCCAGCACAAGCGGCATTGATATCAAATGTACCTGCATGGGTCGCTTGAAGTTTGTGTTGAACCACTGAGGCTGTCGAGGGTGAAAGATAATCGGGTGTGTCTGTGGCAATGATGATCAGGTGAAGATCGTTTGCTGTGATATTCGCATTTTTCATCGCCTGTTGGGCTGCAGGTAAAATCAGATCAGAAGTTGTTTGGTCTGAACTCATCCAATGTCTTTGGTAGATGTTTCTTTGTTCTTTTAAAAATGTATCGATGTCTTTTTTGTAGAGCTCATTAAAAAATTGATTGGGGACAATTTTTTCGGGGGCGTAAAGGCCTGTTCCTGCAATGTAAGCCTGTGGCATATATGCTCCTTGTTCAAACTTTAGGGCTCTCAAAACTGGGTGTTAAAGTCACTCAAAAAAGCAGGTGCTTTAGCTCTAGAATTGACATCGCAGACAATGAGATTCCATTGACCTGCAAAGATCAATCGTGACATTTAAATGGAATGACAAAACTACAATTTGATCTCTCGAATAAAAAAGTCGTCGTTACTGGTGGTGCTTCTGGCATCGGTTTCGAAATCAGCCGCATGTTTCTTCAATCTGGTGCCCAAGTGACCATTTGGGATCTTTCAAAAGACTCTCTTGCGAAAGCCGAATCTGAGCTGGCTCAGTGGAAAGGCCAATTACGCTTACAATCTGTCAATGTGGGCCAGCGAGACAGCGTCGACGCAGCAGCCAGCCAATTGGACCGTGTTGATGTGGTCGTGAACAATGCAGGAATTACGAAGGATAAAAGTTTTGCTAAAATGACTCACGAAGATTGGGATGCCGTTATCCAAGTGAACTTGACGGGACTTTTTAATGTGACGAAGTCGTTGCTAGAAAAAATGACTGAGCCCCAAGGAAAACGAATCATTAATATTTCAAGTGTTGTCGGAATTTATGGAAATTTTGGTCAAACTAATTACGCTGCTGCAAAAGCAGGTGTTATCGGAATGACGAAAACTTGGGCGAAGGAGCTGGGTAAAAAGGGTTTTTGTGTGAACGCAATCGCACCCGGATTTATTCGAACAGCGATGACTTCTGCAATGCCCACTGAAGTTTTGCAACAAATGGCAGCTAAAGTCCCTGTGGCAAGACTGGGTGAAACTTCAGATATCGCAAATGCAGTTTTGTTTTTATCTTCTGATCAAGCGTCCTATATCAACGGAACAGTCATCAGCGTTGATGGTGGCCTTACTCTTTAAGCAGAACTAATTTAAGTATTGATGAATCAATTGGCCCATCTTCGATGGGTTTTCAACGTTTAGGCAGTGTCCAGCGCCCTCGATCAATACAAATTTAGAACCGGGCACTAAGGTCGCAATTTCTTCAGCATCTTTGCGAGGTAGTAAAATGTCCTGATCACCAAATAAAACTGTAATTGGCGTTTTGATTTTTGAGTAAATCGAAGTTGAATCCAATCCACGCAAAGCTTGTATCATTAAAGACCCTGTTTTTTGAACTGACTGGAATGTGTCCGTCACAATGACATTTTTGAAATAATCTGACTGAAAATTATTTCCATGAATTGTAAAACCAATGATCGCAGCTGTGAGCTCTTGGCTGCCTTTCATTTCTTCGTATTTATCTAAAACGACATCATCAAATTGAATTCCATGGGCGCCAACGGGATCAAGTAACAGAGCTTTTTCAAAAGAAAGTTGAGTTTGAGCCATCAAATAACAAGCCAGCAATCCACCTGTTGAGTGACCCATGATCCGAGAATTGGATTTGAGTTTCAGCTGACTTAAAATTTCTGTGTAGGTTTGAACAAGCTTTGGGATTTCTATTTTACCATTCACCGCGGGACTCGCACCACAACCGGGAAGTTCGAGGAAAACTAATTTTCCAGTAAGATTGTTTTGAGGCCAGTGAGCTTTTGCAGACTCAATGCTTGGATGCCACCAGCGGCTGGAGGCAAGATTTCCATTTAAAATAACTAGATCATAAGGGGCCGCGTTTTCGAAGACTTGGTAGGCGATTTCGATGTTGTCAGATTTCCAAGTCTTCATCATGAGACTCCTTAAAAATTATCGAGTTTTGTTGAACTCAAGAGTGATGGGATTTGCAATAAAAGTGTCACCGTTGAACATGACCGGTTGGCCATCGACGATACCTTTAATTAACTGAGATGTAAATCTTGGGAAGACGTCAGGCAGTTTGTGCTCAGAGAATTTAACAAAAACACGACTTGCTTTTGCTGACTTCGGAATCGCATTCCAATAATTCACAAAGATATCTTTAGGAATGTATTGGTCGTTTTCTGCTAAAATCAAATGAACACCATTGCGAGGGAGACTTCGTGTTTCTTCGATGGGTTGGTAAGTTCGAATCCCTTGAACGATCCGTGTGATGCCTTCCAGTTTGAAAGGGTTTTCTAGGCTTGAAATTTCAGCCATTGGGTAAGTCGCATAAACCAACTGACGAATAAAATAATCAGTCAGTTGTTCATCTGTTGCAGGATTTGCAGGAAATGTTTGTCGAGTCCATTTGATTTGCTTCAACAAAAAGTCTTTTTGAGTTTGTAAGAACTCAGTGTAAGGCGCGATCATGATGAGATTTTTAATGTCCCGAGGATAGGAAGTTGCATAGGAAGCAAGAATTCCACCGCCGTAGGAGAGGCCGACGAAATTGTAAGGAGGACGAAGTCTGAGTTTTGTGAGCAAAGCTTTGATGTCGACGACCTGTTGTTTATAAGGAATAGGTCCGTTGGGAAGTGGACTTGATAGAAGTGTCGTTCCCATGCCCCACATATCAAAAAGAACGATGCCATAGCCCTCTTGAATCAAGGGGCTGACTGTTCTCCACCAATTTTTAGTGCTGTAGGTAAGTCCGTTAACAAAAATCAAAGTGGGTTTGTTGTTTTTAGCTTTTGTGTATTCGGTGTAAAGTTTACGACCGTTGACTTCGACAAGGCCGGCTTGCGTTTGAGTCGCAGTTGGTGCTGGTGCAGCAGATACAACTACAGAAAACAGTTGAGCAAAAACGATTGATAATAAGACGAATAACTTCATGAGCCCCCTCGATATGTAGGGTGTGTATCGTTTGCCCTCTGGCTGCTGTCAAATATTTGCTCTAGAATAAAATTTTTGCGTCGCGAAAATTAGAGTTGATGCTCTACTGAAAGTTAAAGTAAAGACTCTGCAGCATCTTTAAACTGATATGAGCTCTTAAGAAAAATTGTCTAAGGAATTTGTTCATGAAGGTTTTACACGATTGGTTAAAGCATTGGGATTTGCATGATCCTGATTCCATCGCACTAGTGAATGGGGACACCAGCGAAAGCTGGAGCTATCATCAGTTGTTTCAACGAGCGCAATCCGGTGCTCACTTCTTATTTCATCAAAAGAAAATTCAAAAAGGTGATCGAGTCATCTACATCGGTAAAAATGATTTATCTGTCATCACTCTTTTTTTTGCGACTTCTCGAATCGGTGCGATTCTTGTTCCAGTTAATTTTCGTCTGAGTCAGGATGAAGTTCAGTTCATTATTAACGACTCATCAGCAAAACTGATTGTGCTAGATTCTGATTTTAAAAATCGCACAGGTGAATTTGTCACCGCTATTCAAGAAGTCCTGTCCCTTCAAGAATTCGAAAATCAAACTCAACACAATGAAAAATTCATAGAGTTCAATTGCGAGGAAAAAGATCCCGCCATGATCATTTATACCTCGGGCACAACGGGTCGACCAAAGGGAGCGACACTTTGCTATCAGGGTCTTTTTTGGAACGCACTCACCACAAGCCTTCGATTGAATCTCACGCAAAAAGACAAAGCCGTCACATTCCTGCCGCTTTTTCACACCGGGGGATGGAATGTGCTGACGACTCCATTTTTAAGTCGAGGTGCTCAAATCATTTTGACTCAAAAATTTGATGCCGCACAGATTTTAAATCTGAGTGAAAAATATCAAGCGACTCTTTTGTTCGGCGTGCCCACTACGATGTCGATGCTGGCTGAGCATTCCACCTTTCAATCTGTGAATTTGTCGACAGTTCGTTATGCGATTGTAGGTGGTGAGCCCCTGTCTCATGAGCTGATCCAAAAATGGCAGGATAAAAAAGTTTCGGTTCGTCAAGGGTACGGCCTCACTGAATTTGGGCCCAATGTATTTTCCCTAAACGAAAAAGACTCTCTCAGAAAAATGGGCTCCATTGGAACGCCCAACCCTTACATTGATGTTCAAGTGATGACTGATAAAAACCGCACGGCAATGCCAGACGAAGTGGGTGAGCTTTATTTGCGAGGTCCAGCTTGCATGCTGGGTTACTGGAACCATCCTGAAGAGACAAAAAATACCATGGATGGCGATTGGTTGATGACGGGGGATCTGGTTAGGTTTGATGACGAAGGATTTTTCTACGTCGTGGGTCGAAAGAAAGACATGTATAAGTCCGGTGGCGAAAACGTCTATCCTGCAGAGGTCGAAAGAGTGATCATGCAACTCTCTTGGGTTAAAGAAGTGGCAGTCATAGGATTGCAAAATGACAAATGGGGCGAAGTCGGTCAGGCTTTTGTAAGCTCTGACAAAAGTCAGTTTAATGAGAGCGAATTACGTGAACATTGCTCGAAAAATTTGGCCAAGTTTAAGGTGCCACAGACCTTCCACTGGATTCAAGAATTGCCAAAATCAGGCGCAGGAAAAGTCTTAAAAAGAGATTTGGGGACGTCGCGATAATTGACAATAATAAGCACTAATTCTTGTCTGAAGAATAAATTTACGCTACATATCAAAGGGTTACATCTCAACGAATACAAGCTTATGTCTCAGGTCTCACAACTTTAAGACAAAAGAATTATTTTCAGGAGTTCAAAATGTCTGAAAAAAAAGACAGTCACGATCAAGCTGGTCTCATCGCCTTTTTATTTTCCATGGTTTTTGTTTTCGCATTTTTCTTCTATACCGTGGTCATTCACAAGGGTGTGGACTTAGGTGAAAAAGTTGTCGATCCCAATGCGCCTGTGCAAACTTTAGATGGCAAACCAGTCTTTGACATGGCCAGTGTTTCTGAGCCTTGGGTGAACAGTCCCGATGTTGTAGCTCATGGTAAAAAGGTCTTTGCTGCCAACTGCGTGACCTGTCATGGTGCTGAAGGTGCTGGTGATGGTCCCGCTGGGCAAGGATTGAATCCTAAACCAAGAAATTTAATCGAAGGTAAATGGAAAAAGGGCGCCGGATACATCGCTCATTTCAAAGTTCTTCAAGAAGGAATTCCCGGCGGATCCATGGCCTCTTACGCTCATCTCAAGTTGGCAGATCGTTGGGCACTTGTTCAATACATTGATTCCATTACTCAAGACAAAGGTAAGAACGATCCCGTTGAAATTGCAGAATTTGCGAAAACCGCAAAATAAAGAAGTAAAAAATGATTCTACAGTTGTTACTTATAGCTTGTGCTTCATGGTCGGCGAACAACGCCCCGAAGCCCTATTCGCAACAGGCTGATCCCTTAATTGCTACGCAGGTTCCCGAGCAACTTAAAGATGTAGGGATTAAAGAAAATTTAGGTGCAGTTTTAGATTTGAATCTGCCGTTCGTGAACGAACAAGGGCAGTCGGTAGTTTTAGCGCAGTATTTCGGTGGAAAAAAACCCGTCATTATCAGTCCGATTTATTACAGTTGCCCTGGGCTTTGTAATTTCCATTTAAACGGCTTAGTTGATGGACTCAAGGGCCTAGATTGGACAGTGGGAAATCAATTTGACGTGATTGCCGTGTCCTTTGATGCAACAGAAACTCCAGATCTAGCGAAAAACAAAAAAGACAACTACATGAAAGTTTACGATCGCCCAGGCTCAGAAACCGGCTGGCACTTCCTCACTGCAAATTCACAGACAGTGAAGGCTTTGACGGACAGTTTGGGATTTAAGTTTAAATGGTCCGAAGAAATGAAAGAGTGGTCACATGCCAGTGCTGCTATTATCATTTCTCCAGAGGGAAAAATTTCTCGATACTTACCTGGGATCGTTTTCGAGCCTAAAACTTTGAAGATGGCTTTGAATGAAGGGTCTCAGGGAAAAGTGGGAAACTTGATTGACAGCCTGATTCTTTATTGTTTCCAGTACAACCCGCATAAAAGTGAGTATACATTGGTGGCGTTTCAAATTATGAAATTAGCTGCCTTTTTAACGGTATTGATATTTGTTTTTTGGATGGTTCCCGTTTGGATTCGCTCGATCAAAGCTGAAAAAAAGCTTTAAGAATTAGTTTGAAGGAGACTCGAAATGTTTTGGCTCAATTTTGCAAATGCTCAGTCATTTATGCCTACTCAAGGGACACAGATCGCAGAACGTGTAGACAGTCTTTACTCGTTTTTGCTGATCTCAAGTTTGATCGCTTGTATCATCTTGATTGGTGGAATGATTTACTTCGTTGTGAAGTACAAGCGAAAGTCAGAAAACGATAAGACTCCAAATATCACCCACAATAATTTTCTCGAATTCTTGTGGTCATTTATTCCATTGGTGATCTTCCTTCTGATGTTTGCTTGGGGTTGGAACGTTTATCATGACATGCGAAAAATGCCTGAAAATGCTTTGGAAATTCACATCTTTGGTAAGCAGTGGGCTTGGGAAGTTCAGTACAAATCCGGCGCAGCAACTTCAAACTTAGTGATGGTTCCCATCAACACAGATGTGAAATTGATCATGACTGCGAAAGATGTTTTGCACAGCTTTTATGTTCCCAGCTTCCGAATTAAGCAGGATGCGGTGCCAGGTCGATATACGACTTTGTGGTTTAACTCGAACAAATTGGGTGAATTTCACATTTTCTGTACTGAGTATTGCGGAACTCAGCACTCGGGTATGATCGGAACTTTGAAAGTCGTCACTCAGCAAGAATTTGATGCCTGGTTAGAAGAAGAATCAAAAGTCAGCACGCTGCCATTAGCTGATCGTGGAGCAAAAATTTTCCAAGTGAAAGCCTGTGCCTCTTGCCACTCAGTGGCCGATGCAAATGTCAAAGTGGGTCCAGCACTTTGGCAGCAGTGGGGACAAGAGCGAAAAACTTCTGGTGGTGCAATGGCATTAAACGAAGAATATGCTCGTGAATCAATTTTGAATCCAAACGCAAAAGTTGTTGCGGGTTATAACTCCAATATCATGCCCTCATTTCAAGGACAGCTCAGCGAAATTGAGCTTGCTGCACTGATTGAGTACATCAAAGGTCTTAAGTAGGAAGAGGTAACAAAATGGGAACAGCGACTACAAATCCGAACGTCAATTACCTGACCGAATTCTCTGGTGTTAAATCTTGGCTCCTCAGCCTTGATCACAAAAGAATCGGTTTGATGTACATGATATCGATTTTGTTTTTCTTTTTAATCGGCGGCATCATGGCCATGCTGATCAGGCTCGAGCTTTTCTCTCCTGGTCAGACTTTATTTTCTGCTGATACTTACAACCAAGTTCTGACCTACCACGGAGCCATCATGGTTTTCATGGTGATCGTGCCTGGAATTCCTGCCATTTTGGGGAATTTCTTTTTGCCCCTTCAAATAGGAGCAGCTGATGTGGCCTTTCCAAAATTGAATTTGGCCAGTTGGTACGTCTTCATGTTTGGTGCGATCCTCGCGTTTTCAACTTTGTTCACAACTAAAATTGATACAGGTTGGACTTTCTATACACCGTATTCAATCAAGACGGGCACTGCCGTTATCACAATGGTTCTAGCCGCTTTTATCATGGGCATGAGCTCAATTTTGACGGGATTGAACTTCATCGTTACAGTTCACAAACTCAGAGCTCCAGGTATGACGATCTACAGAATGCCGTTGTTTGTTTGGGCACTTTACTCAACAGCGATTATTCAAGTTCTTGCAACGCCAGTACTAGGAATTACACTTTTACTTCTTGTTGCTGAAAGAGTTCTTGGAATTGGAATCTTCGATCCAAAACTGGGTGGAGATCCCGTTTTATTCCAACACTTTTTCTGGTTTTATTCTCACCCTGCCGTTTACATTATGATTCTTCCTGCCATGGGAATTATCTCTGAGTTGATTTCTGCATTTTCTCGCAAAACAATTTTCGGTTACCGAGCTATCGCTTATTCATCGTTGGGTATTGCAGCGGTTTCTTTTATCGTTTGGGGTCACCACATGTTTGTTTCAGGTCAGTCTGAAATTGCGGGTGTGATCTTCTCTTTCATCACGATGCTCGTGGGTGTTCCGACGGCGATTAAAATGTTTAACTGGCTGGCGACTCTTTATAAGGGGTCAGTTTCTTTTGAATCCCCCATGCTTTATGCACTTGGTTTCCTCTTCTTATTTGCCATTGGTGGAGTGACTGGAATCATGCTTGCCACACTCGGAGTTGACGTCCACTTCCACGACACTTACTTCGTTGTTGCGCACTTTCACTATGTGATGGTGGGTGGAACTTTGATGGCGATCATGGGTGGATTCTATTACTGGTTTCCGAAAATGTTTGGACGAATGTACGATGAGGGTTTAGCCCGAATCACATTTGTTCTGATCTTTGTTGGATTCAACGTCACATTCTTTCCTCAATTTATTCTGGGAGCCATGGGAATGCCCCGTCGTTACTTCGACTACATTCCCGCCTACGAGTCTTTGAATAAGATTTCGACCGTTGGTTCGTGGATGATTGGTGCTGGATTTTTTCTAGCTCTTTATGTGATCATTCGTGGAATTACCTCTGGACCGAAGGCGCCTGCAAACCCTTGGGGTGCAAAAACTCTCGAGTGGCAGACCTCGTCTCCTCCTCCGCATTTTAATTTTGATAAAAAACCCGTAGTAACAGGTGGACCTTATGACTACACATAATCCGACAGCTGGTGGACATGCGCACTCTCATCATTTTGATAGTGCTGAACACGAATACGAAAGTGATAAGCTAGGGATCTGGCTTTTCATGGTGACTGAAATTTTAATGTTTGGCGGTTTGTTTGTTGCCTACATTATTTTCCACCAAATCTATCCGGAAATGTTTGCTGAGGGTGCCAAGCAGCTCAGCTGGAAAATGGGATTTTTCAATACTCTCGTATTAATCGGATCTTCGTTAACGATGGCCTTGGGGATTTACTACAATCAGATTAACCAATCGAATAAAGCCTTTTGGAACTTGATTGCCACGTTGGCACTTGGCTTTGTGTTTCTAACGGTTAAGTACTTCGAGTACACAAGTAAGTTTCACCACGGATACTTGCCTGGTAAATTTTTAGATGTGGAAACGGTTCAAGCCACTAGCCAAAATCTGGGCATGTACTTTGGACTTTATTTTTGCATGACGGGATTGCATGGACTTCACGTTGTGATCGGTATGGTTTTGATCGGTTGGTTGGCCTACCGAACAAGACGTGGTGATTTCAATTCCGAGTATTACACGCCAGTTGAAGGTGTTGGAATCTTTTGGCACATCGTGGATTTAATTTGGATCTTTCTATTTCCTCTACTTTATCTAGTCGGTTAAGGAGTCAATCATGAGTCAGCACCATATTATGCCTTTGAAAATGTATTTTAAAGTGGCTGGGGGACTCATCCTCCTGACTTTTTTAACAATTGCTTTTCATCAAATGAACTTAGGTCCTTTGGCAGGTCCTGTTGCATTTTTGATTGCTGCGATTAAAGCAGCTCTCGTGCTTTTGTATTTCATGCACTTAAAGTATGACAACATGACAAATCGAGTGGTTTTTGGCTCTGGATTTTTCTTCCTGTTGATCCTCTTCGCTTTTTCGTATGTTGATATTTGGACTCGTATAAAAGCCTTTAGCACGCTATAAAGCAGATGTGTTTAAGCTTCTCAATGATCTAACTAAATTTGGAATCGTCATTTTTGTCGTTCTGACGGGGATCGCTGGTTACATGACTGGCTACCTCGTCGAATCCAATTTGGATTGGGCTCATTTTTTTAAAATGATTGCAGGGCTTTATTTGATCAGCTCAGGCTCTTTAGCTCTGAATCAAGTTCAAGAATATAAACTCGATCAAAAAATGCCAAGAACTGCAGGACGACCCATAGCTTCTGGAAAGCTCACTCCGTTGGCAGGATTGCTGCTTTCTATTTCGATGATTGCAGGCGGAGCTCAACTTCTCTTCCAGGTTTCGATTTTATCAATGTCTTTGGGGTTGTTAACTGTGTTTTTGTATAACGGACTTTACACTTACTGGTGGAAACCCAAGTTGATTTATGCTGCCATCCCCGGGGCCTTGCCAGGGGCACTGCCGGTCAGTATTGGATATGCGGCTTCAAATCCTGATTTGTTGAACTCAGAATCTATTTACTTGTTTCTGATTTTGTTTCTTTGGCAGATGCCTCACTTTTGGGCTTTGGCATTGAAGTTTAAAGATGATTACCGCTCTGGAGATGTTCCCACTTTGCCTGCAGCTCTGGGAGTACAAAAGACACTTCAACAAATGGTGATTTACTCATACTTGTATGTGGGACTTGCTTTAGCTTCACCCTGGTTTCTGACAACCAGTTGGTTTTATTTATTTTTAGTTGTGCCGACCTCTCTTTATTTAGCATTTGAGACAAAGAAATTTTACGCCAATAAGGGTGAGCAGGGATGGCTAAAATACTTTATGGCCATTAATATGAGTGTACTGATTTATGTTTTTGTTCCAGCACTCGATAAATGGAATCTGTGGTTTTAAGCGGTCAGTTTATCTTGGTTCTGTTTTGGTAAAAAGACTCGGAACAAGGTTCTTTCATTTTCTCGACTGAAAGAAATTTGTCCACCATGTGACTCAATGATTCCTTTAGAAATGCTTAAACCCAATCCAGTTCCTTGACCCAAGGGCTTGGTAGTAAAGAAGGGATCCATGATCTTTTCCTGGATATCTTCGGGAATGCCGGGCCCAGAGTCTTCAACAACAAGAGCATAGCTACTTCCATGAACTCGAATGCCAATCTTTACCTTTTTAACTGGGCACTCACTGACAGCATCGTAAGCGTTATTCAATAAATTGATGATGACTTGAGCAAGCTCGACAGCTCTGCCTTGAACTAAACTGTTCTCACACGTTTCAAATTCGATTTCAACGCCATGACTTTTAAAACGAGACTGGCATAGTTCGAGGGCTTCAGTCACAAGCTGGTGAAGATTGACTGTGGCCATTGGATCTGCGTGACCATCTCGCGCAAAAGAACGCAAACCCTTAATAATTTTTGAAATTCGACTGACTGTTGAATCAATGCGCTTGAGTGCATCAACAACCTTTGTGGAATTGTGCTTTTCCGTTTTACTCAGTTCGATTTCTAAAAGCTGAGCTGAGGCTTTAATGACTGCCAAAGGGTTGTTGATTTCGTGGGCGATGCTGCCGGCCATTTCACCTAAAGTTGTCAGTCTTGAGCTTTGAACCATTTTAGCTCGGTCAGCCTCTAGAATTTTGAGTGACTTAATTTCTTGTGTTCGATCAACAATGATAATGGAAAATCGAGGGTAGGAACTTTGACAAGAAATTAAATTGACGACTGCTGATAAGTGTATGGTGCCAATTTTGGTTTCTAAATTCGAGTCAAAATAAATTGGTTTCAAGTCATTCTGAGACTTCTGACATTTCTCAATCCAAATATTTTTACTTAGATCAATCTTGTTCAGTTCGAAAAATTGAAGCCATGCGGGATTTTTAGAGATGTGCACGATTTGATCGTTTTGTAATTCAATGATTCCCATCATCAGTGGGCAAGTTTGGAATAAAGTTTCAATCAAATTTGAACTCTCAGCCAACTTCTGAGCCAAATCTTTTTCAGTCTTTAAACTTTTTCGGAGCTCTAGAAGTCCAACCACTTGTCGAGCTAATGCCTCTAAGGACTGGATCTGGCTTTCCGATAACTTGAGTGGCTTAGTATCAATGACACAAAGGGCTCCTAAATTATAGCCGTCAGATGTTTGAAGTTGGGCTCCAGCATAGAAGCGAATATTCGGGTTTCCTGTAACGAGTGGATTGTTTTCAAATCGAATATCTTTGCTGGCATCTTCAACTATAAAAGTTTTATCGCTTTGAATTGCATGTGTACAAAATGTAAGATGCCTTGGAATCTCATTGGCTTCGACTCCAACTTTTGCTTTATGCCATTGTCTGTTTTGGTCAACTAGCGAAATAAGTGACGTCGGCGTGCCACAGATCTGTGAAGCAATAAGCACAAGATCATCATACTCTTTTTCAGCTTCTGAATCTAAAACCTGATAAGAATAGAGTGCTTTGATTCGTTCAATTTCATCAATCTTAAGGCTTGTTTTTCTTTTGTTCATTAATGCTGTTCTCTATTTCCATCAGTCGAATTTTTTTAGTGCAGTTTTTGAGTTTCTTTATTTTTTCCATCGAAAGAGGATTGTCTTTAAATGACTCTTCAATTTCTTTTTCAGCCTCTAGGATCGCGAGGCCCAATTCAAACGCACTATTACACATCTTAAGCAAAGCTTTAATATCGAAAGGCTTTTCAATAAAGTCCGTAGCCCCGAGACGGAAAGCTTCTGCAATGAAACTTTTCTGAGAGTGAGCTGTCAGAAAAATAAAAGGAACATCACTGTCTTTAGATCTGATTTCTCGGAGCAATTGAAGCCCTGTCATATTTGGCATATTAATATCTGAAACAACCAGAGCCACTTGGTTAATGGAAAAAACTTTTAAGGCTTCGACACCATCCTCGGCAGTTAGTACATGAGGACTTATATCTTTCAAAACCTCGGCTACGGTTTCTCGGAGTTCGGCCTCGTCCTCAACGACTAAGATGCAAATATTGGAAGTATTCATACCTTCATAGTACTTAAAGACCTGGCAACTGAACATCGATTTCGGCAAATTAAGTAGGTGCTGAGACTGAGGTCTTGATTAATTTTACTTAACTTCTGCAGGTGAATCGGGCTGGTTGTACGGATGAGCTTTTATAAAGCAATCAAGTTTGTTGAGGTGCTGATCGATCCGATTCAGGATTGGATATTTTGTGAGATCAACGTTAAAGCGATTTGCTGAAAATAAAGCAGGAGCCAAAAATAAATCAGCCGCAGTTAAGTTATCTGCAAAACAGTAAGTTCCGTGTGTTTTTGTCACAAGATTTTCCAGTGCAAGTAATCCATGACTGGACCAATGTTGAATCCAAGCCTCTTTTTTCTGTTGGTCGTATTGACATTCATTTTCCAACTTCTTCAAAACTTTCAGGTTGGAAAGTGGATGCAAGAAGGAATTGATATTCTCACAAAACTGTCTGACTTGGGCTTTTACATAGGGATCTTTAGGAAACAGCGGATTCTGAGGAAACACTTCATCCAAGTATTCGATGATTGCCATGCTTTGACCGATAACCTTTCGGTCATGAATCAGCGTAGGAACTTCGGCCATAGGATTGAGAGCAACGTACTGGCTTCTGAATTGCTCTCCACCATTGTTCACCAAGTGAACAGGTTCGTATTTAAAATCCAAGTTCTTATAGTGCAAAGCGATTCTGACTCGATAGGAAGTTGAGCTTCGAAAATAATTATAAAGCACGAGTGATTTCATCATTTTATCATAGGGGTGCGGGTGGACTCAGGCAAGCAACTCAAGGCGTCAGATCTCTGATATCAGGAATGAATTATCCAGTGAAATAGGCTAGCTTTTAGAAAAGCGAGGTTTAAATGAAATTCATTTCTTTATTGGTTCTATTCTTTGGATTGTCAGCACAAGCAGTCGATTATGCAGATGCAGCTTTTGAAATTGGTTTTCGTCAGCAAAATGG